>JAKSUM010000008.1 GCA_024409025.1 bacterium
CAGCAGGACGATGACGTTATAGATGCAGAGTACAAAGTAAAAGACTAACAAATTTTAAGGGGCCGTGTGCCCTTGAGGATGCGGCCTCTTTCCCTCTAAAGCCCATTCACTCGGGAAAGGATCGGTTATACTGTGAATTACAAGGATTATTATAAGATTCTCGGAGTTGACAAGACAGCTTCCGACAAGGAGATTAAACAGGCCTACAGAAAGCTTGCGCGCCAGTATCATCCTGATGTCAATCCCGGCGACAAGGCAGCCGAGGAGAAATTTAAGGAGATAAACGAGGCCAACGAGGTATTGGGAGATCCTGAGAAAAGGAAGAAATACGACGAGCTTGGCCCATACTTCGCCAATGGCGGAAATCCTTTTGATTTTCAGGGCGGAGGTGGAAATCCCTTCGGGGGCGGAAATCCTTTCGGAGGAGGCGGCTTCTCCTATGATTTCAGTGGCGGCCAAGGAAATATGGGCGGATTTTCGGACTTCTTCTCCGCATTCTTCGGCAATGCCGGAGGCGGAAGAGGCAGAGGCGGAAGAGTCAATATGAACGATCTCTTCGGAGGCGCTCAGAGAGGCTTCCAGCAGGAGCCGGAAACTCAGGAAATCACGCTTGAGATAGCTCTTGAAGAGGCATTTGAAGGAACCGAAAGGACAATACAGGTTCCTGTCCGCAAGACCTGCCCTTCATGCGGAGGCACGGGATTCACGGGAGCCACAGTATGCTCCACATGCAGAGGTTCCGGCAAAGCGGCAAGAAACTCATCAATAGACGTAAAGATACCGGCAGGAGTAAGAACAGGCTCCAAAATAAAGGTAGAGAACTATATTCTCGTAATAAAAATCATACCCCACAAATACTTTGAGGTAAACGGGGTGGACCTTACGGAAAAGCTTCCGATATCAATAACGGAAGCCGTCCTCGGAGCCGAGATAGACGTACCAACTCTAAAGGGAAGGGTATCCGTCAAGATTCCACCAATGACTCAGGCGGGCAAAAAGCTCAGAATTCCGGGCTTTGGGCTTCCGTCACTAAAAGGCAACGGAGGCGATCTCTACATAGAGATAAAAATAGCCTCGCCAGAAAAGATATCGACGGAAGAAAAGGCGCTGTTTGAAAAGCTTGCCGAAATAATGAAGGACAACCCCAGAAAAGACATTTACAGGGGCTGAAAGGGAGCGTAAAAATGAACAGGGATGCGCAGCCTTATTTTGTGATAAGCGTGGTTTCAAAAATGCTCGACATACATCCGCAGACAATAAGGCACTATGAGAGGCTCGGACTCATAACTCCCCACAGGACGGAAGGCAACATACGCCTCTATTCCAGAAGGGATATAGACCGTCTTGAGCAGATATGCAGCTTTACAAATCTCGGCGTCAATCTTGCCGGAGTAGAAGTCATTGTCAGCCTTCTTGAAAAGATGGAGACGGCAAAAAACGAGATGCGCAGAGAGATGCAGAAGATGACTGAAGAAATCATGCAATTGAATGACGAACTGAAAAAGCTGAGGGAAGGAAGCGACAAATAGAAAAAGCCGCGGCATACGGTTATGCCAAGCGGCTTTTTATTTTTACATCATATTTTCTTTTTTTAAGAGTCCAAGAAGAGCCGAGCAGCCCTCGGTGCACTAGTCAACATATTTTGGACACGAAATTAAAAAGAATAGTCACATAAATCGTAAAGTCGTCCTCACCGTACACCACTCTTGACATCGCTTCAAGAATCGCTGGTCAGATACTGCCGACGGGATGAACTCATGAACAGATTATCTTTAGTCTCCCGTCGAAGCTGTATTGTAGCGATTCTTTCCGGCTAGATGTCAAGAGCAAGCCGCCTGCAGCGGTGGTTGGTTGTGTTTTGCCTCCGGATCAGAATCTATGAACAGATTATGCTGCATGTAATTCTTTGTATTGCTTAGGAGTCAGATATCCTAACGCATATGCAGGCCGTTGTTCATTAAAGAATGTAATGTATTCATCGATTTCTAGTTCAACTGGCTTTTCACCGGTGACATGTAAATCCATAAATAACTCAGTCTTTATCCAACCATTGATGGCTTCCATTGCTCCATTATCGGTTGGAGTTCCGGCTCTCGACATAGAGCGGGTAACATACATTGGAAGCAGGTCATTATAAGCTTTTGAAGCATAGACAGAACCCTGATCACTATGAAGAACCATTGTATATTCAGGATGTTGTTTCTTGATTTCAAGAAGATTTTCCAGTCCGCTGATATATGTCATTCGATCACCGCGTCTGGAAGAAAGAGCATGGCTGAGAATCTCATTGTTCCAAAGATCCATATAAAGTGTCAGCTCATAATAAACTCCTTTTACCCAGAATGCTGTCATATCACTGACTATGCATTGAAGCGGTCCGTCTATCTGAAGTTCAGACATAAGAAGATTCGGATAGATTCTTCCTGGAACACCTGGTTTCTTATACTTATAGTGTTTGGATTTGCTCTTGATTCCGGCAGCTTTACAACACTTGTGTGCATAGGGATCTGACATTTCAATCCCTTTGTCCAGTTTTATTTTTGCATTCAGCCATCGATATCCATGTGAAGGATATTTCAGATGATATTCTATAAACAACTGAATGTTATCAACGAATGCCTTTGCTCTGGATGATGGATTACTAAGAGTTTTCTTCCAATAGTAGAAACTACTTCGATTGATATTCATCACATCGCACAGTAAATTCACTGGAAAATCGCCGGATAACTCGAGAATCACTTGGTATTCTTGTTGCTGTATTGAATTATCGAACCATCCCCCTTCACTTCGTAACCTTTTTTTAACCTAGCTTCCGTGATTCTTGCCTGAACAAGAGCTTGAATAAGTTCTTCCTTTGTCATTTCTTTGTACTGTTCAAGGCTTTCAGGTGCTACAGATGGAGTTGATGAAGTGATAGTTGTGGAAGCTGGTGATCTGAGTCCATCAGAACTCATTCGTTTGGATGGTAATCCATTTGTGTCTCGATATAAACGCATATAGTCTCGAGCGGTATATGCATTAATCTCAAATTCTTCAGCAGCTGTTGCAAAGGTGAATTCGCCGTCATAAATACGGCGACCAATGTCCAGTCGTTGTTCTTTAGTGTATTTCATGGTAAACCTCCTGTTCACATTGGAGTGATATATGTCCACAGTTCATTATTTTCTGTATAGATTATAACGTATCCGTGTCCAAAACACCCCCCTCTGTGTCCAAAATTAGTTTACCACTACAACCCTCTGCACATAGGACTCCTATTCTTCGTGGTGTAATATTCCATATTGCTGACATTTCTACTGTTGTTAAATATTCCATAAATACCCTCTTCAATTCATATAGCAAAATATCACCAATATCATACATCTTTTATCGGAATAATACAACAAATACCATCAAACAACACTTCAAGTTTTTAGGTTACAGTTTTACTGCACTGAAATACAATTTGAATTGATTCATTTCGTTTGGTAAAACAAACAACAGATAAAAAAATGAGCATTGTAATGATGTGACTCATTACAATACTCAAATGCATAGCTACTCCAATAATTAATTTTTAAATCCTAAATCAAAAGGTATAAAGTCGGTATAAACTCGGTATTTAAAACCCCTCAACCCCAGTGTTTATGCGCCTTCAAGGCTTTACTGTTGGATATTGCAGTGGCAGATAAATAAAACTCCTCACTATTCAATTACAAGCTCGACTGAATCGCCATCATCCCTGTTATATACATGCTTTCCGACAATGGAGAGCAGATTTTTTAAAGCCCCAATATCATCGCTTTCAAACTCAATATACGAATTCACAGGATCCTCAGCGTTCACTTCCTCATAATAATCCGAACAGCTGCATAAAAATTTATCGAGGATATCTTCCAGCGGATATTGCGAAATCTCGGAATCCGAAGGATCATTTTCATCGTATTCCGGCTCCTGCTCAAAAACAATGGACGCAAAATACGGAGAGTCCTCCGATGTCTTTCTGTAAATATTCGTTCCTGCAAGAGCATATTCCCCAGAGCCGTATTTAGGCGCATTATATATTCTTATATGTTTCATGTGATTCGCCGATGATTGTGTGCGCCACGTGAATTCAGGCGTTTTTCTTATTTTTTTTATTTAGCGGAATTTCATTATATCCCTATTTACAGCCAATTTACAGCCAAAAACCTGCCGCTTCCGGAGTCATCTCAAGGATATAGTCTTTAGAAATAAGCTCAAATCCGTCGTAGCTGAATCTGGGGACGGTTATGCATGTTATAAAACAGCCGTCAGAAGCGTCAGCAGGAAGCCTCGATGCAAAAATTTCACCTGCAGCCAGCCTGATTGAGGGCTCGTCCCCCTCAGAAATACCGCAACGGCATATTCTGAGTTTTCCGTCAATACCTATTATCCACAGCTCCAAGGAGCTTCCCGCATTAAAGCACCAATATTCATCGCAGTCTATCCTGTGAAATTCCGTATGCTCGGCAGGTGCGACATAATAATATATGGATCCGGAAGAGGCTCTTCCTGCCCCATTATTCTCAAAATGCCGCTCTATGAACATCCCGTTCTCGGCATGCCTATCCATACTGTATCTTCTTATAAGCTCTTTGGCCTTCATGACAACATTCCTGTTCTTTTGATTTCTTTATAGCAAGCCAATCGGGTACTATCTTGCTCCGCTCATATGAATGCCGTAAATCCTCTTTTCAAGAGCCTCCAAGGGCATTAACTCATAATCAGCCGTACTATCTGCAATTATGCCTTCCCCCGACATGGTTTCAGCAATAACAGCGCCCTCGGGATTTTTATATATAAAATACCTGATGCCGTTATAAACGGAGGACAGCTCTCCTTCCTTCAGCATTATCCACCGGCCAGTGTCGTTAAATCCCTTGAGAGACCGGCTCGAATCTGACGAAATGACGACCTGCCATCCAAGATAAAAACCATGCCCGGTTATCCAGCTGTCTTCGTAATCCTTGGGAACGGATATTATGCCATAAGGATCGTCCCTTTCCGTATCATATTCAGGTATGTTCATATCATACGCATCATCGCTTATATTTCTTGTAAACTCGGCAAAAAATCTGTCAGGGTCTTCTCCACGATACATATACTGTCTCATAAGAACCTCCATAAATCTATATTAAAAATTTCATCCTAACAGAATGATAAACCTTGTGCAAAAACTGTTTTTTTTAATCAGACAAAGGATTATAACAGGCGGCAAAAGAAAAAAATTTTAAAACAAATATTCATTCAGAAGGATCACCAATGGCTTACTCAGGCACTGAAAGCGACTATCTGAAGCTGATAGCAAACAGAAACGATAAAAAATTCAGGGAACTGTTCCAGCAGCCCTTTATAGACTATGAAGGCTCGGCAAAGGACACTGAAAAAAATTTTCAGGACATATCCGCTCAAATGATACTTAGCGGGGCAATGGAATTCGCACCGCAGCAGATCCCCATTTCGGACGAGCAGCCTGCGGACAAGCCCTTCCATGAGGAAACGGCAATATCATACAGCTATATACAGGGAATGTTCGTGAGCAGGGAGGACAAGATAGCAAAAAGGATATTCGAAAAAAAATATCCCATACATGTTTACGGAGAAAAGTGCATTCCATGCGACTATAAGGTTCCTGTCAAAAATACAAGGGGAAATCCTGAAGGAACTATAGATCTGATATTCTCCTCCCTGTCATATGCAATTCCGGAATTTCTCGGATTTTCTCAGGACGAAGAGATTCCGGAAATTGAAGATCCGTTCTGCAGATATGTCTCCGCAATAAAAAAGCTAATGAAAAAGGCGTCAAAAAGCATAGTGCTCGCAAAACTTCACTCATCCGAAAGCGACTGCGGACTCCTAAAGGCGGCTCTTGAGCTTGAAACCGCATTCAGAAAGACCCCATGGGACAGGCTGAGAAACTGCTACGACAGGCAGAGGATAAAAAAAGCCCTGATTCTGTTTGACGGCTCAAGGTCATTTAACGAATATTTTTCATTTGAATTCAGGGAAACCAAAAAGCTTATAGACGACTGGAAAATAGCAATAATAACGGCAAGAGAGCTTTACGGCGACACAGAGCCTGATTTTAACGAATATGCGCTAAGCTCGATAACACATATATATTCATCATACAAGCTGTGAGGGGCACAATTATGAACCTTAAATTTATATCATCCCTGATTATTCTTGCGGTGCTGCTTCATGCGGCGGTATTTGCGGCAGGACAGGATGCCTACATAATAAATTCCGTGCTTGAAATATCCTCAACAGTCCAAAAGGAATTTTATGCGGGGATTTCAGAGCAGACCATGTTTTCCGGAGCGGCTTCCGAAATTGCAAAAAAATATGATACGGGCGGAAGGAAGCAGATTGCCACAAGACAGGAATTCGCAGCCTTTCTTTCAGAGATGATGTCAAGGAACAGGCAGGCAAAGGGCGATATAGGCGAGCTTGCCGTAAAAGGCATGATAAAAAGCCTGAACGATCCGTATTCCCTTTTTCTTGACACAAAGCAGTGGGAATACTTCAAGAGGGTCTCATCAGGAGAAGAATTCACAGGAATAGGAGTCGAGCTTGCGAAGAAAAACGGGCTGTTTACCATAGTCTCACCAGTGGAAGGGGGCAGCGCGGCAAAAGCAGGCATACAGCCCGGAGACATTATTGTAAAGGCTGAAGGACGCAACCTGTCAGGAATGGACGATCTCGATGCCCTTGCGTTGTTTGACGGGCATGAGGGCTCGGTAATGAGGCTCAGCGTCCGAAGGGGAAATTCAATAAGGGACTTTGCGGTTAAAAGGACGGCATTGTCACTCAAGGATCCTGCCGCATCAATAGTAAAGTCAGGAGCGAAGGCAGGATATCTTAAAATATCCTATTTTTCGGAAAAGACGGACAGGCAGGCATCAGCCCTGCTCGACAAAATAAGGGCGGCAGGAATCAAAAATCTCATAATCGATTTAAGGAACAATCCGGGAGGAGATCTTAATTCCTCCCTCAGACTGGCATCCATGTTTATGGGAAGAAAGACAATTGTCACAAAGGTAAAAAGCGGCGGACAGAAATCGCAGGAAAAAGGTCAGGGCGATGCCGTGTATTCATTTGACACGGTAATACTTGTAAACAGGGGCACGGCAAGCGCGTCCGAAGTCTTTTCAGGCGCAATGCAGGATTACGGACTTGCAAAGCTTGCAGGAGAGACGACCTTCGGCAAAGCCCTCATACAGTCGGTCTATTCGCTTCCAGGAAACGCAGGATGCAAGATAACGACAGCGAGATATTATACCGCTAAGGGAAGAGACATTCTGTATAAAGGACTTGTTCCGGAAATAAAGGCTGGAGACTGCCTTCCTAAAGCCAAAGCATCCGAAGATCCGTGCGTAAAGGCGGCTCTTAAATATTTTGCATCAAAACAGGGGTAGAAAATCATGAAGCCATGCGTTTTTCTTGACAGGGACGGGACAATAATAGAGGAAAAGCACTATCTTTCAGATCCGGACAAGGTATCCCTTCTTCCTGGAGCGGCGGAAGCCGTAAAAATAATCAATGACAAGGGATTCCTCGCAATAATCATATCAAACCAGTCGGGAATATCGAGAGGATATTTCACAGACAGAGATGCCGATGCCGTTAACGGCAGGGTCAGGGAGCTTCTGGCGGCGGAAGGGGCGCATATAGATGCAGTATATTACTGTCCCCATACGGATGATGACATGTGCGGCTGCAGAAAGCCCAAGACCGGCATGATAGATAAGGCATGCGGAGACTTTGAAATTGATATGGACAGATCCTATATGGCAGGAGACAAGATGTGTGACATAATGACCGGAATCAATGCCAATGTAAAGCCGGCACTGGTGATGACAGGATACGGAAAAGACATAGCGGAAAGCCTTCCGGAGGGAACAGAGTCTTTTTCAAGCCTGCTTGAATTCGCAAAAAGCATAAATTAGGAAAGGAATAAATAATGAGCGACGAAGGCGTTATAGTAAAGAAAATAAAGATAATGGCGTCATTTGACTGGACAATGAGGCCTGCGGTAGCCGCATTCCTCCGCTTCCTCGATCCGAAAATTACATGGAAGGGAAGACGGTATGATCTCCAGCTCGGCAGAGTCATCGCAAAGCCGCTCCTCTGCGGTGAAAACCTCAAGGATACTGCCGATTTTATCATAGACAGGACGGTCCATTGGAACTCATACTACAAATGCTGGGCGCAACAGGCCATGAATTCCCAGATGAGCATAGTAAACCACACTAACAGCTTTTCAAGTCAGGACAAGCACAGCACATATGATCTCATAGCAAGAGCCATGCATCCTGCGGACAGGCTTCCGACCACAGTCCTTCTGCCACAGTATTCGGCATACACCGAGGATCAGAAAAATCAGGAAAAGTGGGAATACTATCAGGAACTGATAGCGGAAAATACAGAGTACGGATTTGACGAGAACAGAAAGAGAACAGACTGGCAGAAGGTCAACAAATCCTTTGAAAGGATGCTCGGCTTTGAAAGAAAGAGCGATCTTATGCGCGAGCAGTTTTACTGCTATGGCGACTACATAAAGGACGCAATGGAGCAGTACTTCGGGAACAAATATCCGGTCTATCTGAAAAAAGCCTTCGGAGGCGGAGGAAGCGATGTTTACAAGATACACTCGCTTGAAGAGCTGTATGAAAAATACGACAAGACCAACGGCAAGGCATTCCACATACAGGAGGCAGTTGAGAACTACGACGTCTTCATACGCTGCATGGCGATAGGCCCTCAGGTCCTTCCAATGGTATTCTGTCCAGAAAAGCCCCTCCACCAGCATTACAGTCCGGAGAAGTGCCACCCCGAACAGGAGATATACGAAAGAATCAGAGGATATGCCCTGTTCATAAACGCCTATCACCGCTGGACATACAATTCGTTTGAAGCGGCGGTAAAGGACGGCTGCATATATCCCATAGATTTTGCAAACGCCTGTCCGGATTCACACTTCACTTCCCTGCATGTACATTTTCCATGGCTTATATGCGCCCTTATAAAGTGGTTTGCATTCTGCGCCGTAACCGAAAAGGACATGAGAATCGATATGGAGCAGAACAGATATCTCGACGTTCTGAATGATCCTTCAATACCGGCAATAGACAAATATAACCATGCAATGAGGCTCAGCGAGGAATATTTCGACATAGGGACATTTGAAGAATTCTGCAGTGAGAACTTTGCCGACATCAACGACAGAATGATAGATTTCTATGACCATCATTTTGACGACATAATCAGAATAGGCATAGAAATGAGCGACTTCCCCAAGGAGGAGCATGAAAAATTCTATCATGAGTACAAGGGAATGATGGACAATATTTTCCGTCCCAACGCAAAGGACTATCTGACGACATACTAAAAAAAAGCCTCCGGAGAAAATCCGGGGGCTTTTCTTCTATTTGAACATGTCATCCCTCCTTGGGGGCCATGCCGAGGTAACCTTGGAACCTGAGGCTTCCCTGTATACCTGCCTTCCGTTCTTATAATCTATCTAAATCTCATAGTATCCTTCAGGCTCGTCATGCTTTGTCTTGAAATCAATGCTCCCGCATCCGGCAAGATCGTCAAGACCGCATTCTTCAATCGTCTTCTGAAGCCCATCAAAGACCTCATCACTCATATCCTTTTTCTGATCGCATACGGTTTTGCCGGCCTTTGTGTCATAGATTCTCTTATAGAACCTCTTTACCTTGTCCGTGCATGTTATTATTCCGTATGAAAAGCACAGGCTGCCCTTGCTGAACTCAATGCTGAATCTGTCTATAATAAAAGCATCTCTTGACTGAAGATACTCCGGATATCCGCCTTTTACAAGAATGCCGGCAAACAGGCATTTCAATTCATATGCCCATTTGGCATCAGGATTTCCATTAACGCGGAAGCCGAGCTTTTCTCCCGAATCGTAATCGGCATACAGATATGACGGGGAATATTCCGGAGGCAGTCCTGCCGTCACCCTGTCAGTCCCGTTCAAATTTGCAAGATTATTCCTGTCTATGATCTCCTGAACCTTCAGAAGCTCATCCCTGCTTATAGGGGCAGTATCCCCTTTACGACTTTCAACAAGCTCAAAAGAACCGTTTCCCTTCTTTTTAATATCAAATAAGTAGAATCCGCTTTTTTTTCTGTCAATAAAATCATCGACATAAAATTTTGTTTTCAAGGAAACTATATTTTTAGAGTTTATTTTTTTTGGGGCATCGTAAGAGCTGTCGGTAACACCGCCACACACAGGTCCCTTGTTGGAATTAGTGACTCTGCCGAACACAGGGAACTTACCGGAATCGGCAAATCCCATAAAACCAAATACAGAAAATATCATAAAAACCCCGCATATAATAATTATTTTTTTATCCATAATAACTGCCTCCGCGATTTTTCACAAATCAAGCGCTGAAAGCGTTGCGACAAGCTTTTCTATATTGATCGGCTTTGCGATATGCCCATTCATGCCTGCCTGAATTGCAAATGCCTTATCCTCATCGAAAGCATTCGCCGTCATGGCTATAATCGGAATGGAAGCAAGCGGATTGCCGTCAAGGGCTCTGATTCTTCTTGAAGCCTCATATCCGTCCATATTGGGCATCTGTATGTCCATGAGTATCAGATCGTATCTGCCGGGCTCTGCATTCCGAATACGGTCAACGGCAACAGATCCGTCTCCGACTATGTCAATCTCAAAGCCGAATTCCGAGAGTATTTCAAAAGCAATCTCCTGATTGAGCTCGTTATCCTCTGCAAGCAGAATTTTCTTGCCTGTAAAGTCGGCATTTTTCCCATTTTCATCATATTCCTCTTCAGTCTTTGGGGCAAGAAGTATTCCACGAAGATCGGACATAAACAGGGGCTTTGAACAGAATGCCGTAACTCCGGCCTCAATCGCCTCGTCCTCTATGTCGGCCCAGTCATATGCGGTAAGGATTATTATGGGCTTTGAATCGCCGATAATCCTTCTTATCCGCCTTACCGTCTCGATTCCGTTCATATCAGGCATAAGCCAGTCTATTATGTATGCCCCGAATTCGTCTCCGCTCTCATAGGCATACTGGGTCCTGATTACGGCTTCCTTTCCCGATGAGGTCCACTCGGTTCTCATACCTATTTTTTTGAGCATGCCGCAGACGGAAAGACATGTATGCACATCGTCATCGGCAACGAGGGCGCTTACCCCGCTAAGCTCGGCAATAGGCTCAAGCTTGACAGGCCCGCCTGCAAGCTTGAACTGAAGATCAAGAATAAACTCGGTTCCTTTTCCAAGAGAGCTTTCAACACTTATCCTGCCGCCCATCATGTCGACAATATTTTTTGTTATGGCCATTCCGAGACCGGTGCCCTGTATTCCGCTCACGGTGGATGTCTCCTCACGGGCGAAAGGCTCGAATATGTGCCTCTTAAACTCTTCAGCCATGCCGATGCCGGTATCCTTGATACGAATCTCAAATCTTGCGTATCCTGCGGAAGACGACTTTTTTTCAATAATCCTAAGACTGACAGTGCCTCCGGCCTTGGTAAATTTCATGGCATTGCTCAATATATTCAGGAGTACCTGATTCAGTCTCAGTTTATCGCATATTATGTCCTCATTTATAACATCCATTGTATCAATAAAGAACTCAAGATGCTTTGAATTTATATCAGACTGGACTATGGTGCGTATGTCATGAAGAATGTCGGGAAGATGGACCTCTTTTTCCTTAATCCTCATCTTGCCGCTCTCGATACGGCTCATATCAAGCACGTCATTTATAAGCGAAAGAAGATGATTGCTCGAAAGGGTTATCTTAGAGAGATAGTCAAGAACCTGCTCCCTATTGTCTATATGAGTGGCGGCAAGGGATGTAAAGCCGATGATGGCATTCATAGGGGTGCGTATGTCATGGGACATATTGCTCAGGAAAACGCTCTTTGCCCTATTGGCATGCTCAGCCGCATTCAGCGCGTCCTCCAATACCTTCCTCCTCTGTTCCTGCTCAGCGACAGCCTTATTTATATCCCTGAACCCGAGGGTCCAATAAACATGGCCGTCTGACGCTGTCGCCTTCGCATAAACAGCCTGATGGTGATCCGCCCCCTCTCTGAAACCCACTCTCCTGAAATTCACCGTATAAATTCCGTTATGCGGAATGTTTTTTTTAAGATTATCTATGGAGCATGCCTCAAGCACCCTGTCCTTGTCCTCTTCATAAACGAAGTTCTCCACATATTTTCTGACGGACTCCTCATAGAAAGGCTCTTCCCCTATCATATCGACAGCGGCCTTAATGCTCCCCTCCGATGCGTCCCTGTAGGGCTTCATCGTAAAATCCGAAGTCCTTATCATATAAAGGGCATGATATTCATGGCTGAGTCCTGTAATCATGGAGAAATCCTCAGCCTGCTTCAGGCTTATCTCCCTCTGCTTCTCAACTATGGCATCTATATTCTGGTGTCCTTCGATTATGATGTCCGAATTGGTGCTCTTAATATATTTAATCTGATAATAGCGCGCCTCCCCGTCCTCTATCCGCCTGTAACTGACGAGATATTCGTCCCTTCCGTCAAGATGGGAGGTTATTGCGTCAATGCTTGAAGCCTCAAGCATCCTTTCCCTGTCATCAGGGTGTACAAACGAATTGACATAATCGTTTATAAGCAACGAATACCCATATGAAGCGTCAACCTCAGCATTGCGTCTTCTGGCAATATATCTGTCGACCTTTATCGGGGTGTACGTGTCATCCTTTATGTTTATAAGGGCAACATTCGTGTACTCCCTGCTGAGCATGCTGATCAGCTCAAGCTGAAGACGCTCATGCTCGTTAAGCTTGCGCTCCATCTCCACCATTACATCCGCATTTCTGAAGCCCGCGACAATTGACAGAGGCTCTCCAAGTCCGGAAATCCTTACATAACGGGCCTCATAATAATGCGCCTCGGAATCTATCTTAACCCTATAGATGCGTTCAAGCTTGTTTCTGCACGAAAATGTCCTTGAAAGCCCCTCAGGACAGAATGAGCTTAGGAAAGATTTCCTGTCTCCGGGGTGAACCCTGTCACGGACATAATTGCGAAGAAGCCTGCTGTATGGCAGCCTGCCGTCATAATCCTCAATGCCGGCAGTCACATAGCCGTCAAGCTTTATTATATCGGCCTCATCCGACTCCGGATGAACAAGCAGGACATTAAGATAGTCTCCGGCAAGGGCGTTTATTATGCTGCTTTTCTCGCTTATTATCCTCTGAATCTCGGCATCCTTCTCAAGCTTTGCATTCCTTATCTCAATATTCTTCTGTTCGTGGTTCAGCAATTCGGCATAAATGCATGAGGCGGCAATGCTCAAAAGAAGAGTCATATCACTATTGCATTTAGGATTGTCAACGCCTATAAATCCCCTTATTTCCCCTGACACCATAAAAGACGCAGAGACAAGATGCTTTATTCCCTGAGGCTTCAGAATCCTGTATTCAAAAGAATTCTTATCAAGCGCATCCACATCTTCTATAGTGAAAATGCCATGATTATTCTTAAAGCCGTCAATCCAGAATGAGAAGCAATCCCAATCTATATCCTGAAGATTCGATATTTGGGCAGCGACTCCCTCAACGCACCATTCATGGGTATTGCTTATCAGAGGCGAATCCTCTCCAAATTCAAATACATAAGCCCGATCTGCGTCAAAAATGCCCCCTATATAGGCAAGAATCCGGTCGATCGGATTTGAAAGACCGCAAAGGGAATATTTAAAATCAATAAAATCCTGTATGAGGTCCGATTCCTCTTTAGAATGCATAAAAGAAGCTGACATATAGCCTCCGTAATATATCTTTATGTTAAAACAGCCAAATCATTAGCCGCATTAATGGAATTGAATGACAAATTCCGGCAATGTCCAAAATTCTGCCATACCAAGCGGCAATCCTTTTTATTGACAGTTTTTTG
>JAKSUM010000080.1 GCA_024409025.1 bacterium
TGAGTTCATGAAGTTCGAGATGGAGCGCGACTACTCCGAAACCCTGCTGCTTATCCGCTGCTGCAATAATGATCTCGAGGGTGCGAAGGAAGCGGCCAGACTTTTCTGCAAGAACTATGAGGTTCCGTCGCGTCTCGAAAACTCCATAAAGGACAGAAAGCGCGTCTTCTCCACCCTTACCAATCAGGGTGCTGACGTGATCCTTGTTGATGAGGTCCATAATATGCAGGAGGCCATGGATTTAATACTCCTCTCATCAGGCGGAACCACTGTATTCCTTAAAATGATTTCCCCGTCTCTTACGCATGCCATCGAAAAGATCATAAACTTCTTCCCGACCGAGCTGCAGGACAATGCAAGGGCGCTTATCGCCGGAGCCCTTGAGGGAGGCTTCTCTCAGGTTCTCTGCAGACATACCGATAAAAAGAGCCTTATACCGGCAATGGAGATATACAAGGCGACCAATAACATGAGGACTCTTCTCAAGGAAAACAAGATGAACCAGTTCTATCAGATTATGGGAGGAAGCGGAAGAGAGGCCGGAATGACCAATCAGGACGCAAGCCTCAAGGCTCTTGCCAAGCAGAATGCTATCACGAAGGAAGAGGCCATGCTGAGAACCTGCAGGCCTGAGGAGCTTAAGAAGCTCTTCGCATCCACTTATTAAGCTGTGATTATTGATTTGCATGTTGATGCCGACAGGCATCTTAAAAACGGGACGCTGCCCGTCGACGAAGCCCGTCGGGCAGCTGAGTTGGGTTTTGACGGCGTTGTTTTTGCTCTGCGCGGGGCGCTTTTTTCAAGAGAAGATCTTCGCAGGATAGAGGCGCTTTCAGGAATAAAGGCTTTTCGGGCTCAGATAACCTCGTGCAAGGAAGGCGAGCTTCTTATAATAGGTCATGATACGGTCCTTCCCGACGGCCTTTCAGCCCTTGAGCTGAAGGCTTCGTTCTTAAGGGAGAGCGGAGCCTGCAGGATTCTGATTCTTTCGGGAACAGGGCCTGAGACGGACAGGCTTGCAGTAAAGTATATGTACAGAAGTCTTGATACTTTTGATCTGTTTGACGGTCTTGAGATATATGCCTCCGGGCTTTCAAAAAAGAGAATGAGGGATTATCTTGAGGATAAGAGGAAGGCGGGCTTCTGCGCAGTAGGAGGAAGCGCTTCAGAGACGCCTGGACTTTACTGTTCAAAATTTTACAGACCTATTGCCGATGAAAAGGATATGGCCTCAGAAATAATTGCAGGCAGGGTCTATCCTTGCCCTATAGAAGGTCACAGCATAGATCCCAGGGGGGGCAGAAGAGCGTCTGTCGCATGGAATATCGGAAGAACTTCGATGATTAAGACGAAGGGGCTGATCTTCGATCTTTACGGCACTCTTATCGATTTAAAGAGCAGCGAGGGGATAGGAGAGTTTCAGAAGCTTGCCATGTGGCTTTCCGGTTTTGACGTACAGGTGTCAGGCGATGTCCTTATGCGATATTACAGGCAGCGATGCTCTGAGCTGTATGCAAGCGCGCGTAAAGAGGTTAAGTTTCCTGAGGTCGATATTCTTAATGTGATGCGGGATGCCATTACCCTTTTCTCCGGAAAGGAATGCCCTATTGAATTCGCAAGGAAGGCGTCTTTGGTTTTCAGGGCAATTTCTGTTAAAAGCATATCTCTTTACCCGAATGTCAGGAAGATTTTGAGGGAGCTGAGGCGGCGCGGTTATACAATGGGCATAATTTCCAATGCTCAGGCAGCTTTTACTGTTCCTGAAATAGAGGATCTTAGACTGTGGCAGTTTTTTGATTTCGTTATTCTTTCTTCTGATGTCGGGTGCAGCAAGCCTGAGGAAAAAATATACGATATCGCTTTAAGGCAGCTTGAGCTGCCTCCTGAGAAAACGGCCTTTATTGGGGATGATCTCTATGGCGATATTCATGGAGCAGCAAAGAAGGGGTGCAGGACGGTGTTTGTCCGCACTAATGTCGGAAACATTACTTCTCCTGAAAAGGTAATTCCTGATGCCGAGCTTACCGACGGAGATTTGAGAAACCTTCTTAGAATTTTTCCGTAAATCAATAAAAGACAGCCGCATTAAGCGGCTGTCTTTTTTATTGTGGGCTTTTTTGAAGGGATATTCTTTTTTCAGAGGAAATATAAGATAATGTGCGCGGATCTCATTCTGCGCTTGTTAATTTTTAAAAAAATATATGTTTCTCAGGCTGTATCTGCAGGAGCTTATTTGAAACAGGCCTGCAGGAAAACACCATTACAGACAAGGAGATATTATTATGGATAATGCAAACGCAGGGAGCGAAATGCTTGCCCGCCTTAATATGATGCTTGGCATTATGGTCAGGGAGAACGCTTCTGACATATACCTTAGGAGCGAGCACAAGCCTTATCTCAGAATTGACGGTGAGATAGTGCTTCTTGATATACCTCCTTTGTCTACGGAAGACATGCAGACTCTTACTAGGGCAATGCTGCGACAGAACGAGCTTGAGGCTTTTGTTAAAAAGCTTGAGTCAAATATAATGTATGTTGCTCCTGAGCATGGACGTTTCAGGGTAAATATTTATGTCCAGAAAGGCAGCATAGCGATGGTTATGAGAAAGATCAGAGAGGATATATCTGATTTTGAGACTCTCGGTCTTCCCAAAAAGCTTGAACAGCTCAGCCTTATCAGAGCAGGAATGATTCTTGTCACAGGACCTACCGGAAGCGGAAAATCGACAACTCTCGCATCCATGGTCAAGTACAGGAACACAAAGAGCGTAGGTCATATCGTCACCATTGAGGATCCTATAGAGTTTATTCATGAGGATATAAACTGCATTATCAGCCAGAGGGAGGTTGGAATTGACACCCGTTCGTTCTCCTCTGCTCTTGAAAGCGCATTAAGACAGGCTCCTGACGTCCTGCTTATCGGTGAAATGAGGGATATAGAGAGCGTCAAGGCGGCAATGTATTTTGCTGAGACAGGACATCTTGTTTTAGGGACTCTTCATGCTAACAATGCTTCCCAGACTGTCGAAAGGCTGCTTCAGTTCTTCCCATCGGAAATACATTCCCAGACGCTTCAGGGCCTTTCAATAAACCTGAAGGCCGTTCTTTCACAGAGACTTCTTCGTCAGAAGACGTCTGATGCCAGAGTTCCGGCATATGAGCTTATGATTGTAAATGCCAGAATCAAGGATCTTATAGCTTCGGAAAAGGTCGCCCAGATAGGAAGAGAGCTTGATCTCTTCCATACGGACGGTATGATTTCTTTTGATAAATGTCTGATTGATATGGTAAAGAAGGGGCAGATAAGCCTTGAGACGGCTCTTATGGCATCGGATAATCCGAATGATCTTAAGCTGAAGATTAAGAGCCTTGGAATAAGAATCTGATTCTGTTGATGGAGATTATTATGGATGATTTTAAGATTGTGAATGATTCGGATTCAATATCCACAAAAGTGCCTTTCAGGATAAAATCCGGAAGCATTGGCGAAAATTCTATGAATGTCGAGTTTTCGGAAAACTCAGCCGAGATTTCTTTCTCGGATATAGAGTACATATGTGCCGGCATTATAAAGGACAGGACAATGTCTTCCGCTCCTCCGAAAACAGGGGTAGGCACGATGCTGAAAAATCTTTTCTCCACAGATAAGGACAAGGAGGAGGATCAGCCGATAATACAGACTGCTTACCTTCTCGATATATATGTCAAGGGAATTCCTGTTCCTTACAGGATTAACGGATCATTCGTCAATTATAAGTCTTTCCTTGGAAAGGTCGCGTATGCAAGCCTTGAAAACTTTAAGATTCTCATAAAAAAAATAAGTGAAAAATCTTCTTGCGCCGTATTTAATGCGACAGCCGGATGCTTCCTGAGAGGTAAGCCGGTAAAGAAGTTTTACCGTTCAGAGCTTGAGTTTCTCGTTGAATCCAGCGAGAGGAGAAAGGCTTCTGAAGGGGAGCTCAGCTTTTCCGATGTGATGAGCGAAGAGCTATTATAATTAACCGGAGGTGTACTTTCTTGTCCACGAAAACATTTCTTACTGACGCACAGCTTAAATCAGAACTTTCACGCTGCGCCCATTGCGCTGAGAAGCCCTGCTTCAGCATGTGTCCTACCGGCTGCTCGCCTTATAAGTTTATACAGGCGGCTTTGACAGGCGAAAAGTCCGATATATCAAGAGCGGCTGCTGAAATCCTTACATCAAATCCTCTTGGCGGAATATGCGGTCTCGTATGTCCCGACAAGCACTGCATGGCTGCATGCTCTCGTGCCAGATTTGATGTTCCTGTAAATATTCCGGCTGTTCAGGCGACCATAATCGAGAAGGCAAAGAAGCTCGGTGTTCTTCCTGTTCTTGAATCGGCTGAGCTTAACGGCAAGAAGGCCGCTGTTGTCGGCGCAGGCCCTGCCGGACTTGCTGCAGCAGCTGTTCTCGCTCAGAAGGGATATAAGGTTGACCTTTATGAAAAAGAGGAGAAGGCCGGCGGAGCATGCCGTCTTATCCCCGAACACAGGCTTCCTGCAGATGTCCTTGATTCGGATATAGAATTTGTCCTCAATAATAAGAATATTAATTTCATACATGGAACCGAAGAGGATGCAAAGGCTAAGAAGGATGAATATGGCGCAATAATTATGGCTGCCGGACTTCACAATCCCAGAAAGCCCGGAATCCCAGGCGAAGATCTTGCCGTATATTCATACGATTACCTCAGAAATCCTTCGGCCTACAAGTTTGAAGGACCTGTTGCCGTAGTCGGCGGCGGCGCCATAGCTACTGACTGCGCTGTTACGGCAAGGCTTAACGGAGCTCCTTCCGTGGAAATGTTCGTTCTCGAGAAAATCGGAGAGATGCCTCTTTCCGCTAACGAGAGAAAAGAGATCATGGAATACGGAATTGACGTTACAAACAGAACAAGAGTAACCGAGATTTTCTCCGAAGACGGGAAGATTTCCGGAATCGGAACAGTAAAGCTCAGCCTTGAGGGCGAGAAGTTCGCATTTGACAAGCTTCACGACATTGAAGGCACCGCAGTAAAGAGAAGCGATATAAAGCATGTCATATACGCTATCGGAAACAGAGGCTCATTCCAGCTCTGTGATTGCGAAAAGGCTTTCCCCGCAGGCGACATAAAGAACGGACCTTCAACTGTTGTTGAAGCTGTCGCTTCCGGAAAGAATGCCGCTCTCGAATCTGACGCATATATGAGCGGACATGGAAGACCTTCTGTCCCAATGCATAAGAAATGCTCTGTCAAGGTTCCCGGATATGATCTTACCCCTGTATCGCTTGAGGCAGATTTCTTCGGAAGAAAGATTATCTCCCCATTCATTCTTTCTGCAGCTCCGCCGTCAGACGGGTATGAGCAGATGAAGAAGGCGTACGAAGCCGGTTGGGCCGGCGGAATCATGAAGACCGCTTTTGACGATGTTCCGATTCATATTCCTGGCGAGTATATGTTCAGACTTAATGCCGATACATATGCAAACTGTGATAATGTTTCAGGACATCCTCTCAGCAGAGTATGCGGCGAGGTCGCAAGACTTGTTAAGGAATATCCTGACAGGCTCACAATCGCATCAACTGGCGGCCCTGTGACCGGAAATGACGAAGCGGACAAGAAGCAGTGGCAGAAGAATACAAAGATGCTCGAAGATGCCGGAGCAATGGGAATAGAGTACAGCCTTTCATGTCCTCAGGGCGGAGACGGCACTGAAGGAGACATCGTTTCCCAGAACGCTGCCCTCACGGCAAAGATCATCGGATGGGTTATGGAAGTCAGCAATCCTGAGATCCCGAAGATTTTCAAACTCACCGGACAGGTAACCTCCATAAAGGTCATCGCTCTTGCCATTAAAGAGGTATTTGACAGATATCCCGAGAAGAAGGCTGGAATCACCCTTGCTAACACTTTCCCCTCAGTCGCATTCAGAAAACGCGATAAAAAGGAATGGGAGGAAGGCGTCGTAATCGGAATGAGCGGAAGAGGCGTTGCCAATATCAGCAATCTTACCCTCTCTAATGTTGCCGGAATGGGACTTAATATTTCCGGAAACGGCGGTCCGATGAATTATCTTGAGGCTGCTCACTTCCTCGCTCTTGGCGCGACCACAGTCCAGTTCTGCACCACGGTAATGAAGAATGGATATGATGTTATTGACGACCTTAAGGAAGGACTTTCCTGTCTTATGAAGGAAAGAGGCATCGGATCTGTCAAGGAGCTTATTGGAATAGCGGTAAGGACCGGCAATGGCGCCATAACCGATTTTATGTCTCTGACGCCTGTAAAGAAAATCTCTTCTGTTGACAAGGATCTCTGCATAAGCTGCGGATCATGTTCGAGATGCTCTTATCTTGCCATCACCATTGATGAGACAAAGAAGCCTGTTATTAATCCTGAG
>JAKSUM010000081.1 GCA_024409025.1 bacterium
CGTTCAGCCCAAGAAGCTGATAACGGATTTGACTGTTAAGAGAGAGAACGATACGTGCAGAGTTGAGGGCTACAGAATAGAGAGACTTATGGCCATGATGGATCTTTCCAATCATGACGTGGTCACCTATCTTCAGAAAAAGCTTAAGGGCATAGGGGTTGAAGATGCCCTTATAAAGGCAGGGGCCAGGACTGGGGATTTGATCGTAATAGGCGGGCAGAATTTCGATTTCGATCCTGAAATGTAAAATCTTGCTTTTTAGCCTGAAAAGAGATATAATAACGAGAAATCGTCATGTCCACGACATTCAGCATTATAATGGAGGTATCATTTTGAACGCTTACGAGGTAACCTATATAATTAATCCCGATCTTTCCGAAGACGAAACAAAGAACACTTGCGAAAAGTATTCAGCGCTCATTTCCGACAACGGCGGAAAGGTTTCTAAAGTAGACGTATGGGGCAGAAGAAAGCTCGCTTATGAAATTAACGGCCATATTGAAGGAACCTATGTCTGCATGAATTTCGAGTCTTCGATCGAGAATATGAACGAGTGCAAGAGACTTATGGGTCTTGACGAGGCTATCGTCCGCTCGCTCTTTATAAACCTCAAAAAATAAATATAAATTTTAATACGGCAGGAGTTTCCGTTATGTTCAACAGAGTTATTTTGATAGGGCGCACAACAGCGGCACCGCAGATGCGCTATACGCAGTCCGGCAAGCCGGTATGTTCATTTTCAATAGCTGTAAACAGAAACAGAAAGTCATCCGATTCAGCCCAGCAGGATGTTGATTTTATTGACATTGTCGCATGGCAGAATCTTGCGGAAGTATGCACAAAATACCTTGAAAAGGGAAAGCTTGTCTGCATTGAGGGAAGGCTTCAGGTCAGAAGCTATACGGCTAACGACGGCTCAAAGAGAAAAGCATATGAAGTTGTTGCCAGCGATATGCAGATGCTTGGTCCGAGGAATGCTCCGGCCGGAGATGTGCCCGTCCAGAATGACGCGGTTTCTGACAGCGAATTCGCTCAGGATCCTTCGTTCGGAATGAGCGACGATCTTCCTTTCTGATTAGGAAGGGAAGCATTTCTGCGGTATAATAACAAGATACAAAGGCAGCCGGTACGGGCTGTTAAATAGGAAAGGATTGAATTGCTATGATGAGACGTGAAGGCGGCGCAAGAATGAGAAAGCCGAAAAGGAAAGTTTGCTACTTCTGCGCAAACAAGATTGCCGAAATCGATTACAAGGATATAAACATACTTAAGAAGCATACAAGCGAGAGAGGCAAAATTCTTCCCAGAAGAGTCACCGGAAACTGCGCAAAGCATCAGAGAGCCGTCACAAGCGCTGTTCAGAGAGCGCGCGTAATAGCCCTTCTTCCGTTTACCGCTTAATTCGGCATAACGATAAACGCACTATATAACAGAGGTGAAACAATGAAGATCATTCTTACAAAAGATGTTGACGCTCTCGGCATTGAGGGAGATATTATCGAAGTAAAGAACGGATATGCGAGAAACTACCTCCTTCCCCAGGGATTTGCAGTAATCGCAACAGCCGGAAATCTCAAAACTTGGGAAAACGAAAAGATAGCCCGCGATCGTAGAATAGCCAAGGCTACTGAAGATGCTAAGAAGCAGGCTGAGTCTCTTGCCGCTGTCAAGTATGAGATAAAGGTTAAGGTCGGAGAAGAGGGCAAGCTTTTCGGAGCTGTCACTGCTCAGGATATAGCCAATGTCGTAACAGAGGCATCAAAGATCGAAATCGACAGAAAGAAACTCGTTATAGCCGAGCCTATTAAGTCTGTTGGCGAATTCGCCGTAACAGTAAAGCTTTACAAGGATGTAAAGGCAGAGCTCACGGTTGTAGTTTCAGCTGAAGAAGCGGAAGCATAGTTCCGAATTTTTTCATACAGCATTAAAAAGCCCGTTTTCATTTGAAAATGGGCTTTTATTTTGAGAAAGGCGGAAAAATGCAGATTCCGGTAGATAAAATTCCGCCTCAGAATATTGAGGCGGAAAAAGCGGTGATAGGCGCCGGGCTTATGGACAAGAACGCTTTAGGCGAAATTGTCGCAATCATTAAAGCGCCCGAATGCTTTTATGCCACAAAGCATCAGCTTATATTCCGGGAGATGATAAAGCTTGCCGCGAACGGCGAGGCTGTCGATCTCCTGACAGTTTCCAATGCTTTGAGAAATAGCGGCTCTTTTGATGACGCAGGGGGAGCCGAATATATCACTGGGCTTCTGGATATGGTTCCTACGGTTTCGAATGCATCATATTATGCGCAGATCGTAAAGGACAAGTCTGTCCTCCGAAGCCTGATATCTGCGGGCATGAGCATTGTGTCTAACGGATATAATGAGGATGAGACCGTTGACGCCGTTATTGACAAGAGCGAGCAGGAGATATTTGCTCTTTCGCAAAAGAGCGTCAGAAATGATTTTGTCCCGATTAAATCCATTATGGCGTCTACCTTTGAGAAGCTTGAAGAGCTTTACAAAAGGCAGGCTCATGTCACCGGAGTGCCGTCAGGATTTCAGGATTTGGATTATCTTACGGCAGGATTTCAGGGAGGAAACCTCGTTATCGTCGCTGCCCGTCCCAGTATGGGAAAGACGGCTCTTTGTCTGAATATGGCTCAGAACATGGCGATAAAGGAAAAAATACCTGTCGGCATATTCAGCCTTGAAATGCCTAAGGAGGAGCTTGCTTTGAGATTTTTGTGTTCCCTTGCAAGGATAGACGGCAGCAGGCTTAAAACAGGCCATCTTCAGGAAAATGACTGGCCAAGGCTTACACAGGCTATAAACGCCCTGTCTGAAGCGCCAATATATATAGATGATTCGGGAAGCCTTACAGCCATGGAGATAAGATCCAAGGCAAGGCGAATGAAGAGCAAGCACAATATTGGAATTATAATAATAGACTACCTTCAGCTGATGAAGGGAAATCCTATATTCAAGGGAGATGTCAATAAAGAGGTTTCGGATATGTCAAGACAGCTGAAATCTCTTGCCAAGGAGCTGAACATACCGGTAATAGCGCTTGCGCAGCTGAACCGAGCCGTTGAGAGCAGAACAGACAAGAGGCCTATGCTTTCGGATCTTAGGGATTCCGGAGGAATTGAGCAGGATGCGGATCTCGTATGCTTTATCTATAGGGACAGTTATTATACCAAGAAGGACGACAATAAGACAAGCGAGATAATTATAGCTAAACACAGGAACGGGCCGGTTGGAACAATTAATCTGGTCTTCCTGAGCCAATACGCTACATTCCAGTCGCTTGACAGCAGGTTCAGCGATAAATAGGAGGGTTTTATATGGACGATTATACCAGAGTTACAATAACGGCTTCTCTGCAGGATGCATGCATTGCTGAGGCCGCCCTTTCCGTCAGCAGGGTCTCTGGCTGGCTGGAGGAATCGGAGGGCGAAAAGAAGGTTCTTACTTTTTATCTTCCCATAGACGAATCCGGCGAGAAAAAGCTTGAATCCGTCATGGAGGAACTGAAGGGATGCCCGTGCTCTATTGACAAGGGAGTTCTAAAGGGCATAGACTGGGAGAACGACTGGAAGAAGAATTTCAAGGCAAAAAAGATAAAGGACATCATAGTTACCCCTCCATGGGATCCTGTTGAGCCTTCCGAAGGAGAGCAGGTTATAGTTATAGAGCCTGGAATGGCTTTCGGCACGGGTGATCATGCCACTACGTCTCTTTGCATTGAGCTTACTCAGAAATATGCGAAGAATGGCTCTTCGTATCTTGACTTAGGCACGGGATCCGCAATACTTTCAATGGCCGCCGCGCTCTGCGGAGCCGGCAGAATAACCGGAATAGACAATGATCCTGTTGCCGTTGCCGAGGCTAAGGCAAATCTTGTAAGGATGAATCTTTCCGACAGGATAGAGATTATTGAGGGAGATGCCGAGGAAGAGCTTTCCGGACAGTATGATGTTGTTGCCGCTAACCTTTTCCTGCATCAGGTGTCAAATATCATATCCGGCGGACTGCCTTTCCTGAAGGATGGAGGGATTTTTATCGGTTCGGGAATCACAGTTGACCAGAGGCCGGCTGCTGAAGAGGCTGTAAAAAACAGCTGTCTTGAAATGATTGAAGTCAGGGAAGAGGGCCTTTGGATTGCTTTTGCTGCAAGAAAAAGGCAATGAGGAGAATTTTTATTGAGCCTGAAGAAACTGACGGGAGAATCATTAATGCCGGAAAGGAAGCCAGAGATCATGCCCTTAATGTCCTGAGAATGAAGGAGGGGGATCTTTTCGGCGCCGTGACGGGAACTGGGCTTGAGTATGAGGCAAGGATAGTATCATTCGGAAAAAGCGGAATGCAGGCTGAAATTGTCTCATGCCACAGGCGGGAAAAGACCGGCATTTCCATTGATCTTTATGTCTGTATGATAAAACCCTCCCGTTTTGAGACGTTTCTTGAAAAAACGGCTGAAATTGGAGTTGACAGAATAATTCCCGTAATATCCGAAAGGACTCAGAATTTTGAGATATCGAAATCGCGCAGGGAGAGATGGCTTTCAATTATTAAGCAGGCGT
This sequence comes from bacterium, assembly GCA_024409025.1. Taxonomy (GTDB): domain Bacteria; phylum Vulcanimicrobiota; class CADAWZ01; order CADAWZ01; family CADAWZ01; genus JAKSUM01. The sequence continues at coordinate 4,574 of JAKSUM010000081.1, forward strand.
CAAGGCAGTCATGCTCAATAATGCCTTCTCTTGAAGAGGCATTGTCCCTAAATGATGCCATTGACGGATGCAGGGAAGGCTTGATTCTTATTCCGGATCCTGCGGCTGAATCCTCATGGAGGGACATTTTAGGCAGGATTGCCGCTTCAGACAGGGCAAGCGTCTTTATCGGGCCTGAAGGGGGATTTTCCGAAAGTGAGCTGTTGTATGCCCAATCCAAGGGTGCTGTAAAGGTGCTGTTCGGAGAAAGTATACTGAGGACTGAGACGGCTGCAATAGCCGCTGCGTCAATATTAAGGCATGTTGTCTGAGATGAAAAAACGGAGGAAGAAATTCCTCCGTTTTTTTATCTGTAAACCTCAATCTTAAACGGTATGTCAAGTATTCCGAATTTGGAAGTTATCCTTATTGTGTCTTTTGTTACTCCTATAGGGAGCTTTTTGGTATCGATGATGAGAAGTATCTGCCTTTCCTTTGTAAGATCCTTTATTTCATCTTCCGGTTCAATTACATAATCGGGATAAACTATGCTGACGTCGCATGGATTCTTTCCGGAATTTTTGATTTTGAATTTACCTCTGCCCCTTCTACCCTGCTTGACCCTGCCAATATCAATGATTTTTGCTGATGCTGAAAGCACCGGATCGTCTTGGCGGGGTATTACCTTCATTCTGACAGGAAGTGACGCGCTGCCTCCGTTGCTCTTTAATGAAAATTCGCCTGTATACGTGTCAGGCATAAGATCCTTATTGATTATTCTGAAATAGAGCGGGATCTTCTGCTGTGGATAGACCTTTATGCTTTCCTCTGATATAATCCAAGACGGATATGACAGGCTGATTTCGAGAATTCCTGAGCCTATATTCTCAATTTCGATATTTTTTAGCGGGTTGCTTCCTCTTTCCATTTCTCCAAAATCAAGTGATGTCTCCGACACTTTCATATAGGGCTCGTTTTCGCCTTCCATGACGGTGCATGAGGCTATAACTTTTTTGGTTTCCCCTCCAAGATATGCGGAAAAGACTATTGTCCCTTTGTAATCGTCAGGGGCAAGTGAGGATGAGTCTACGGTTATTTCCAGCTCTCCTTTGCTGCCTGGCGCCAGAGCTATTTCGCTTTTTGATATTGACATCCATGATGCGTCTGTGGAGACGGCTCCTAAAAATGGCGATGAAGATTTGTTTGTAAAGTCAATAGACAGGGTCTTCTTTTTGGGCCTTATGAGAGTTCCGAAACGGAGATGGGCTTCAGATACCTCAAGATCGGCATAAGCAGGTATTATGCTTGCCAGAATAAGAATAAGCGTCAGAAAAGACAGAATGCGTTTGTCCAAAATATGCCTCCGATAATTAAATGTCCTTCAGAGAGTCCGGCAGGGCCGGCATTGTTCTTGCTGAGGGAAGGGAAGCTGATATATTCATCAGTCTTGTCGGAAACTGGCTTTTTCCGGCGCCTTCAATCATATTTCTGACTTCCTCAAGAAGAAGCCTGTTGTTCTCCTTTAGGGCTGCGGAAAAGGCATCAGCTATATAGTTTCGGAACATCCAGTCTGACAGAGCGGCTATTTCTACAGGATCTTCGGTGTCTCCGATTGATTCGTCGAGATCGTCCATGAAAATCTGATCATGCTCTTCAAAATATTCGTCTATAAATCCCCTAACATCAAATCCGGACATTTTTCCTCCATTTTTATAGTATCGGATATATATTCTGCAAGAAACTCAAAGATCTTTCTTTTGCAGGCTTATTAAAGGGATTCATAGAAATTTGAAAGAATTATTTTAGTATTAATACATAA
>JAKSUM010000082.1 GCA_024409025.1 bacterium
TTTCTGTACCGTCTCAATGTTTTATATGCTCGGGAACTCGCATTTTCTTCAGTGGAAATAAAAAATGCTTCGGACAACCTTCGCAATCAGAATAAAACATCCTGACTTACAGAATACGCATTTTTTCATAAAACATTCTAAAGGCTTTGCAGGAAATATTATCTCGACCGCAGACCTGTAGGTTTTATGCCATTGCTTTCTCTTTTACACAAGGCTTTATGCTATTGAGATAATCTGCCTCCCTTTATATAAGGGGAGGTGGTTTTTCGTACGATAGTAACGCATCAAAAGGACGAAAAACCGGAGGGGGGACGATAAAAGCAAAAGCCCATACAAAATATAGCTCAACAAAAAAATCCAAGATGAAAAATTCATCTTGGATTTTTTAATTACACTATTACTTCGATTCAAGAATCTTTATAGTATCTTCAATTGTTCTCTGAAGAGCCGTAAGCTTCTTACCGGCTGCTCTTGTCCGCTCAAGAATGAGCCTGTTCATCAGATTATCTGAAGGCTTGCTTATCTTGCCTATAGTCCATGCACATGCGCGCTTTACTTCCGGATCGTCATCCTTTTCAAAAAGCATCTCTACTTCAGAAGCAACGGACTTTTCACCCATCTGTCCAAGTCCGAGAACAGCTCCAGCCCTTACTTTTGCGCTTCTGTCCTTAAGAGCGTCCTTCAGCTGTGGAACGGATTCCTTGCCCATAAGCGAGAGGGCGTTAATTGCGCCTGTTCTCTGCATCTCGTCATCAGATTTCAGCATCTTCATAACGAGCTCTCTTGAGTGCTCGCCGAATCTGGAAAGAGCCACTGACGCCTCTGCAGTAACAGTCTCCTTGTCGTCCTTCATCATATCGGTGAGGAACTGAGCCGTCTCATTGGTGTAAGGCATATATCCAAGCGCCTTGGCAATATTTTTTCTGACCTGCTCATCAGCTCCCTCAAGCTCTTCCTTGAGTTCAGGGAATATTGCGGTTCCGAGCTTGCCCATTGCTTCACATGCCGTCTGCTGTATCTTTGCAGAAGGATCCTTCATTCCGTCAAATACTGCGGGGAATGCTTTTTTGCTTCTTGTTTCTCCAAGAGCCCATATTGAAAGTTCTCTAACCTCAGGCCTCTTTGAATAATCCGAAAGGAGCTTGACATTTGTCTCGCCCATGCCGGAAAGAGCCCTTATGCAGTACTCCTGAACCTCAAGATTTCCGTTTTCAAAAGTATCAGCAATGCTTTCAACAGCCGGAGCACCGATCTTTGCAAGAGATGATGCTGATTCAAGCTTAACCTCTCTATTAACGTCTTCCTTTATTCTTTCAATAAGGAAAGGAACGGCCTTTTTGCTTCTTGTTTTTCCAAGAGCGGCAGCAGACGCCTTTCTGACAGAAGGAGTACGATCTTCCAATCCAGGAGTAATGGAAGATATAGAGCTTTCATTTGCACTATTTCCAAGGTTTTCAGCAGATCCTGTCCTTACTCTGGAATCAGTATCTCTCATCCCTGTTGATACCATAGATGAAGGAGCATTGTAATTCATGCTCTTTATGGCGATTGAAGCTGCATTTCTAACATCAGCATTAGGATCGGAGAGAAGAGCTGAAAGCCTTGGCCCTGCATGGGAATACTTTACCTCTGCAAGGGAATTGATGGCGCTCTTTTTTATATTAACATCCGAATCATAAGTAGCTCTGAGAAGAGTTTCTCCAGTTGCTATGCTTCTGTAATTTGCAAGAGAATTTATAGCGGCCTGCCTGACTTCAGTATTGCTGTCCCTCGCAAGCGTATTAAGAATATTCTCGCTTGAAGGGGACTTGAACTGGCCCAATGCCCATGCAACAGCTGTCCTGACTCCGGGATCGCTGTCATATGCAAGCCTTTCGACTGCAGAGGCATGGGATCTCTGGCTGGAGGAGCCGAGAGTGTAGACGGCGCTCTGCCTTACCGCTCCGCTCCTGTCGTTCAAATCATTAAGAGCGGCCTTGGAATCCTGCGCAAAAGCGGGTGCTCCAACGGAACAGGCAATCAAAAAAGCCGCTGCAACTTTCTTTAACATAAAAAATCCTCCGTATGAATTCCTGCTATCCTAAAAAATTCTATAAAACTGAAAATAAACCTGTTTTCAAAAAGAAAAACCTTTAGCTAAAGAAGGGTCTTCTTTAATTCCTTAATGAACCTGTCCAAAGCAGTCAGCTCGGTAACTCCGTCAAGAGCCATACCCAAGCTTTCTATGCCTGGTTTAATATGGGCAAGAAAAGCTTTTTTGCCCTTATTAAGGCCAAGATTAGCGTATGCCCCAAGAGCCTGCATAAGCCTTGATACGGAAGCAAAAGAGAACATCCTTTCCGCATATTCCCTGCCTTCGCTGAAGCCGCCTCTTTCTATTATTGAAAAAAATTCAGAAAAAAGCCTTGAACGCTCATCTTCTCCAAGCATCACATAAGGATCACATATCAAAGATGCCGCATCATAAAAGATATTGCCAGGTCTTGCCCCCTGAAAGTCAATAAACACGGGCTCGAAATCTTTTATAAAAATATTCTGAGACTGGAAATCCCTGTGCATTGGCTTCATGGGCAAAGCAGAAAGAGTTTCCGCTATGAGCAAAAATTCTTCTTTTACAGAATCAGGAACAGACCTGATTCCACAATGCTGACCAAGAAAAAATTCAGAAAAATAATCACTTTCCCATTTAAGGGAAGCAAAATCAAATGGGCGCTCCTCAAGGGCAGGACATCCGTCAAAGCCTGCCTCCTGCATAACGGCAAGCATCTCCAAGACCCTGATATAGATTCTAATCCTTTCATCAGAATCGGATTTCAATGCAAGATCATAAAGCGATACACTGCCTGCATCCTCCATGATAACAGCTCCGTCATCAGGAAACGATGCGTAAAAATGAGGAACCCTTATGCCTTTTTTTTCAAAATAATCGGCAAAAAGCACATAATATCTGAACTCTGCCTTATCGTTTGTAAGAGAAAGGACAAGAGACTTTTGCTTATCAGAATCAGATATCCTAAAAAACCTTCTGGCGGATCCACCCTTGCAAAGCTCCTCAGTAACAAGCCCTTCAGTGCCAATAAGGCGTTCAAGCTCCTTACGGTAAGCGGTATTTTCCATCCTTAACCTCTCTCCTGCATTCCTCAAGCGATTCAAAAGTGCCTATGTCATTCCAAAACGCATTATTAAAAACAATGCCGCCAGGATTGGAAGTCCCATTCTTAATGCCCAAAGCAAGATATTCGACTACGGAATATTTTCCCTTTGGCATCCTTGCTATAAAATCAGAAGAATATGCCGCTATGCCGGAAAAAGTAAACATTCCGCTTCCTTCCTCCGGAGCTCCTGTAATATTCCTCATATCAGTTATCCTGCCACTTGCAATATCAAGCCTTACATTGTCGCTCTTTCCTCTTTTCAAAAGAGCAAAAGCGGCATCAAAAGAATCAAGAGCGGAAACAAGCCCGTCAGGCATTATATCCGAAAGTATGTCGCCATTATGGACAATGAGGGCTTTCTCGTCTGCCGCCCATTCTGCAACTGATGCAATGGATCCGCCAGTATCAAGCAGGTCCTCCTCAAATGTGAAAAAAGCCCTTTTTCCAAGCCTGTCAGTCAAATGATTTTTTAAAGGCTCAGGAAGATGATGCAGATTGAATGCGAATTCCCTAACCCCAGTTTTTTCAAGTTTATCTATAATGAGATCAATAACAGGAGTTCCATTTATGTCGACGAGCGGCTTGGGAATCCTGTCCGTCAGCGGTCTGAGCCTTGTGCCCAAGCCTGCCGAAAGAATAAGAGCCTTCATAAAAACCTCCGTTATTACTGGTAAAGAAGAAAATCCTGCCTTCTCTTTCTGAACTCATTTTCTCCCTTGATCCATGACCTTCTGATATCGTCAGCTTTTTCTCCGGCTTCAAGAGCCTTTCTTATTGTATCTGAGCCAAAAAGTATATCAATTGGAAGCTTCTCATACTCATATTCATAAGGAGGGTTTTTCCATTTAAATTCATCCCTGTTATTCTTTAATGCCGACTCAAGAATTCTCAGCGTCGTGAAAACAGATTCAAAAGCATTTCTGTCTGTAACATGAAGCTGTCCGCCATAGCATATCTTTCCGGCATGCTTTTGGAATGACGGCTGGAAGGATGCCGGTCTGAAGAAAAGCCCAGGAATTCCCTGCAAATCCCTTTCAAGGACAGATGAATCCATATATGGAGCTCCGAAAAGCTCAAAGGGCCTTGTCGTACCTCTTCCTTCGGAAATCTGAGTCCCCTCTATAAGGCACATTCCAGGATATACTATGGAAGTATCAAATGTGGGCATATTAGGAGAAGGCATTACCCATGGAAGACCTGTCTCATCAAACCACATGCTTCTCTTCCAATTTTTCATAGTAACTACTATGAGCTTGCCTTTGAGACCCTTTTCGAGATACATCATTGTAAGAAGCTCGCCTATTGTCATACCATGTCTCATCGGAATAGGATAGAGTCCGACAAACGACTCATATCCCTTTTCAATGGACGGTCCTTCAATGGAAATCCCGTTTATAGGGTTAGGCCTGTCAAGAACAACTACCCTGATACCCTTCTCACAGCATTTTTCAAGCATAAAGAGCGATGTCCAGAGAAATGTGTAATATCTGGCGCCTACATCAGGAAGATCTATTACAATGGTGTCTATTCCTTCCAGCATCTCATCCGAAGGTATTCTCGTATCGCCGTAAAGACTGTAAACAGGAACAGAAAGCTTTTCATCCTCATAGCCTTCCCATTCAATCATATTATCCTGAGTATGTCCGTCAATACCATGCTGGGGACCAAAGAGGGCTTTAAGCTTAAATCCCTTTGCCATAGAGAATCTCTTTATGGCATGTACAAGAGTCCTGTCAACGGACGCCTGATTTACAAGAAGGCCCACAGAGGAAGCTTTCAGAATATCAAAATCCTTCTCTATTAAAACATCAAGACCTGATAAAACCATCAGTTTTCAGTCCCCCCGCCATTATTATTTTCACAGCCAGGCTGCTTTGACACATCATCTTCCTTAACCGGCATTCCAAAACCAGAAAGTGCCGCAATTGCCGCTCCTGTAAATTTTATCTTGGCTTTCTTCTTTGACGGAGCCGCAGGCTCTGCAGGCTTAACGACAGGCTTTAGAGGCTCGACGGGCTTCTGCTGGGAAAGCTCAAACGGAAGTATTCTGAATTTAGGCTTTCCGGATGGCTTCGCCACAGGCTCGGCAGGCTGTTTATCAGGCTTTATATCATCAGACGGCTTCGTCTTGGGCTGCTCATGCGTCCTCTGCTTAGGCTCCTGACGCCTTTCCTTACGCTTCTGCTCATCATTCTGATTATTTTTAGGAGCAGGCTTTCTTTCCTTTGCCTGAGCCTGTGAATCGGAATTCCTGACCTCTGCAGAAGCAAGAAGAGATTCGGCAATCATTCCGTATGAAATGATCTCCTTCTTCTTTTCTTCCTCCGAATGGGCATACGTTTTTTCCTGAACGATCTGCTGAGGTTGAGCGGATGTGTTTTTCTCTGCGAATTCAGGCAACTCGGAAAGCTTAAATTCAACCCTCTCCTGCTCCAAATTTTCGAAAACGACAGTGCCCTTCGCTATTCTCTGTTCAAGAACCTTCAACCTGCCCTGAGGAGTCTGGACAAGGGCTCCGACAGACGGATACTTCTTTATGCCTTCATGATATACGTCATGCTCATATCTGAGACAGCACATGAATCTTCCACATACACCTGATATTCTTTCAGGATTAAGAGAAAGATTCTGTTCTTTTGCCATCTTTATTGAAACCGGAAGAAACTCAGGCATATAGACGCTGCAGCATACAGGTCTTCCACACAATCCTACCGCACCAAGAATCTTAGCCTCGTCCCTCACTCCAATCTGATGGAGCTCTATCCTCTTTTTAAATATTACGGCAAGCTCTTTAACAAGATTTCTAAAATCAATTCTGCCGTCAGCGCTAAAATAAAAGATTATCTTGCTGTCGTCGTAAGCATACTCCACATCGACAAGCTTCATTGCAAGATCGTATTCCTTTATCTTCCTCTTGCATATCTTTAAGGCCCTGCAGGCAAGGATTCGCTTCTTATACTGCATGACCAAATCCTCCTGAGAGGCCTTTCTGATAATCTGCTTTATTTCAGTATCATCAGCAGGAACATCAATCTCTCTTTCATCAGAAGAAACAATGCCTATTTCACGACCTCTTACAGTCTCTACAACAACATGCTCCCCCCTCTCACCTCTCGCTCCGCCAGTAGCAATGGCATATCCTTCTCCGGCTTTTCTC
>JAKSUM010000083.1 GCA_024409025.1 bacterium
TTTCCGATGATATCCATTTTCCGCCTTTTGTTATTCCTACCGGTATTATTCTGAAGCCCTTTTCCTTCAGCGCGTTTATTACTGATGATGCAGATACGAGCGATACCTCATGCTCGCCTGACATTCCTCCAAAAAATACTCCGATAGTTTTTGTTTTAGCCATATTATTCTCTTCTCTACTGTTCCCCGTTTATCTCGCTCTTCATATGCATGAAGAATTCTCTCATAAATGAGGCACGTCTTTCTGCTATATTTTTTGATTTTTCGAAATGAAGCCTTTCCGGAATTGAAAAAAGCTTCTGATATGCGTGATCCGCAGTGTATTTTTCCTGCTCGGGCTGCCTTCCTTATTCGCTTGCCGGATCGTCCTTGCCGTCCAGGCTTTCTCCTTCGGCGAATGAGAACATTCTTGCCAGCCCGACTGCTCCCAAGGCGTCTATCCTGTCGCTGTCCTGAAGTATCATGCCAAGGATGTTTTCGGGCTCTCTTCCTCCAGACCATGAATGGGTCTCTATCGCAAGAGCCGCTTCCTCAGTCTCCTCTTTGCTGAATCCGTATTCCCCAAGGCGATTCCTTGACCATTCTGCTGATATGACGGCATGGTTCTTGCCCTTTTCCGGAAAAAGCCTGCCAATGTCATGAAACATGCATGCCGCAGTCAGCAGGCTCCTGTTTTCATATATTCCGCAGCTGATTCTCTCTGCAAGGGCGAGAACCCTTTCCGTATGGAGAAAGTCATGGGTGTTGCCTGCCTGACTGAATAGCGCCTCGGCGTCCTTTTTGATTTTTTCTTCCGTCATGTTTAGTGTAGCTTTTTTATGTCTGTGAGCTTGAAGCCGTCGTCTATTCTTCCTGGGTTTGGCTGCAGAGTCGCTTCAAATCCGCTGAAATTGCCGTCTGCGATGCTTAAAACCGAGCCGAACAGCTTTCCGTTTTTGCTCTTTACCGATGTTACCCAGCCTTTATTATCGTCAGGCGTCGAAGTCCAGTTGGCTTTTTTTCCGGTAACCGTCAGATATCCTGTCTTTACCTTCTTAAGATCCCCGTCCTCCCATCTGAGAACAGTAAATTCCTGAGGGCTTACGTCTGATTTTGGTCCTGCAATTACTATTTCCATGCATCCGTCCATGTCAATGTCGCATAATGCCTCTGCCTGTGAAACTCCTTCAGGTCCTCCGTAAAGCATGTCCTTTGCCGTATTTTTTTCGCTTGCGGGTTTTCCTCTGTACATAATGTTTCCGTTTCTGTCAAAAAGAATAATCTGGCCGTACCAGTAATCCTCTCCTTCCTCTGTCACCTTTACGCCGACCTTCGATATGGGGCCTGTAAGAGACGTTGCCTTGCAGCAGTCATATATCCTGCCCTTATGCATCCCGTGTCCGTTGGCGAATGCAAGGCATGATGCGGATATTGCGATTATTAATGCAATAATAAGCGAGAATGTTCCCTTTATCTTTATCATTTCTTTAATTCCTTTCTCTGTCTTGTCGCATATCTTATTTATAATATTTCTGAAATTTTTTTTCCCCTGCCTTTTATGATGCTTTTGATTTTTTTTTATTGCGGCATAGAACAAAAAAAATATTACAGACTTGTTAAAATTTTGATTTTTCCCTTGCCTTTACCGTTTTTCTTAGTGTATTATATTGAAGTAAGATTGTTTTGTTCCAGAAATTTTCTTTTATATATACTCGGAGGATCGATATGAATATTGGAGATATAAGTTTCGCTTCAAGAGCGATTTATGCTTCCCCCGTAAGCGCATCTCCGGCGCAGGCTGCCTCTGTAAGCAGCGCGAATGCCGAGGCTGTATCTGTTGAAACAGCTGATTCCGTTTCTTTTTCTTCTCAGGAGGTATCGGCAAGGACAGTACGTCATTCTTCTTCTAAGCATGTCTCTTCAGCTTCTTCAGAGTCAAAGTCCGGCTCTATACCGTCAAGACTTTTCAGCGGCGATATAAACAGGGCTGAATCGGCTCAGGAAAAGCAGCTGAGGGCGGATATAGCTTCTGCCCATTCAGACTGGCCTTCTGTAACGTTTACGTATGATGCAAGCCAGCTTGAACATGTCAACAATATAACCCTTAAGGGCTCCTTTAATCCTGAAACCGGTATTAAGGACGGCAATTGGAACGGCGGCAAGGGAATTGCCATGTTTGATGACGGTACGCATGGCGATGAAATTGCCGGCGACGGCATTTACTCTGCTTCTGTTGCCTTTGATCCTTCGCAGAGCGGTCAGGTCTTCCAGTGGGGTGTTACGGGAGACGTGCACAGGACTGACGGCAGCGTACAGAAGGACCAGCGGATAATAATGTCTGAAGATGCAAGAGCGGTTGAGCTTGATGGCTCAAAGCAGCCCCAGACCGAAGCTTACGCTCCCGCTACTGCCCATACTATGGGAGTACATTATAAGGGCGAGGACGGAATCTCGTTTAAGACTTGGGCTCCTGCCACAGGAACCGGCGAGCTTGCAAATTATGCAATGCATGTAGATATTTATGACGAGCATACAGGCGAGCTTATCAAGTCTCTTCCTATGGAAAAGGACGAGAAGACCGGCAACTGGTCTCTTGACATTCAGGGAAGAAAGGAGCTTGAGGGAAAGGCTTACCGTTACAGCGCAAAAGACGCTGACGGCAATGTTCTCAAGACAAAGAACGGATCCGAAGTCTCTTACAGCGATCCTTATGCAAGATACATGCAGGGACAGCAGAGAGGTCTTGAAAGAATATTCGTAGATCCGGTCCATGGCATTGAAACCGGCTGGTACAACGATTCAGGTTCAGGCGGTCCTAATTACACTGTAAATCCTCATTGGGGTAGATTTACAGTAAATGATCATCCGAATGCGGACAAGGTTGTTCTCGTATTCAAGGATGAAAACGGCAATCAGCTTACAAAGCAGCAGCTTCTTGACAGACTGGGAGAGCCCGGACTTATAGATTATAACAATGCAACTCCCGAGCAGAAGAGAAATGCCGATCTTCTTAAGTCATGGCAGCTTGATCTTTCCGGAAAGGTTACCGACTACAAGTGGACAAACAATGTAGGTGAGGACGGCTCGATTGAGATGACTAAGGCCGGAGGCGGAAACGTGACCGGAGGATGGGTATCTACTGTCAATAACTTCCCGAAGCTTGAGGGACTCAGCTATGAGTTCCAGGTTTATGAGGACGGAAAGCTTCTTGGCGATGCCAATAATGACGGAAAGCTCAGCAATGCCGAAAGAATAGGCACTGCATATAATGATCCTTATTCAAATACTATATCGGCAAGACCCGGATCCGAAAGAATGTCCCTTATAAAGGAGTCCGGATTCCAGTTCAAGTATCATGATGTTCCAAGACTTGAGAAGGATCCCGACAAGTACACGATTTATGAAGCCCATGTCGGTTCATTCAGAACAACAAAGGACAATGCTGTGCCGACGAAGTTCTCCGATATGGTCAAGTACCTTGACTACATTGCTGATCTCGGATATAACAGCGTTGAGATTATGCCTTTCAATGAGTTCGGCGGCAAGAGGGATTGGGGATACACTCCTGATTTTTACTTCGCAGGAGCAGAGGCGTACGGATTTGAGATGCCCAGAGCCGAGGCCGTCGAGAGAGGCATTATAAGAGCTGATCAGGATACGGACAAGGAAAGCGTATGGGTGAGCGGAACTGATGCCGTCAAGGTTTTTGTTGACGAGTCACATAAGAAGGGCCTTAACGTAATCTGCGACGTGGTCTACAACCATACTTCAGGAAAGACTGACGGCGACAATGCGCTTTGGCAGATTGACGGCGACCAGAACAGCTTCTTTAATTGGGGTGGCGGAAAGCATTCTGAGACTCCTTGGGGAACAAAACCCAATTATTCCGCAGACGGAGTAAAGAATTTCTATGCGGACAATGCCCTTCAGCAGATCAGGGAATTCGGAGTTGACGGAATAAGGTTTGACTTCGCTCAGGTTCTCCATGATTCAGGAACGGCTGATGAGCAGATTGAGGGAATGAATACCCTCAGACAGATAAACAGGACTCTCGCGCTCTTTGATCCTGACGGCAAGCCCTTCACTGTTGCCGAGGACTTCACGCAGAACTGGCTTGTTGCCGCTGATCTTGATCAGGGAGAAAACCAGTGGGGCATGGAAAAGAAGGGCATGGGCTTTGACGGCGTATGGAGCGGCCCTGTACACCATGATCTCATAGGGGCAATCGAAGGCAAGAAGAACATGGACAACCTTATGGATACAATGCTCAGCCACAAGGGAGTTAATGCTCCAAACAAGGCGGTCATCTTCTCGCACAGCCATGATGAGGTTGGAAACAGCGGAACTTGGACGATCAGAACCGGAGCCGGAAGCCGTGATGATGGAAAGGTAATGGAAAATTACCCCAGAGCAATCGGCAGAGCCGCTGCTGCAATAATACACACTATGCCCGGAGTTCCGATGGTCTTCCAGGGCGAGGAATTCCTTGCCAATAACGATTTCAAGCATGGCGCAACATCCACTTGGGGAGCCGACTATTCATGGCTTGACTTCAGAGTGTCTCCTGCAAAGCTTGACAGCTTTAAGGAAATCGCCAAGATGGCTCCTGCCGATCAGAAGGCGGCACTTAAGCAGCTCAGCTCTGACGACAAGGAATCATTTGTGAAATATATGGCTATGGACGACAAGGGCAAGGCTGATGCCGAGATCTTCTCTCTCAAGACAGGACAGTCAAATGTCTACAGGGAGCTTAACGAGCTTAGAAAGTCCAGCAATGCCTTTAATGCCGATTCTCCGATGAACAGAATCTATACGCACAATGACAACAAGGCAACCGCGTATGAGAGAACTGACGGCAAGGATCGCTTCATTGTCGTCACCAATTTCTCCGGCAATGACTATTCAAACTACAGGATAGACGGAATGCCGGCAGGCAATTGGAAAGAGGTCTTTAATTCCAATGCCAGAGACTTCGGCGGCACGGGATTTGGAAACTTCGGCGGCACGGGAGCCTTCAATGAAGGAATGAACATTCCTGCAGGTTCGTCCGTAATCTTCAAGCTTACCTAGTTTTACGAGTATTTATATGCGAAGGCATGCGCACATAGCCGCATGCCTTCTGTTTTTTTGAGGTGATTGTTTATGACTGATAATATGCCTGACATAAGCATAGTCCTTGTTAATCCGAAAACATCGGCAAATATAGGCGCTGCTGCAAGGGCGATGAATTGCATGGGGCTTAAGGATATGGTTCTTGTTTCCCCGAGATGCCAGATTGACAGGGAAGCCTTCAGCCTTGCCGTCGGCTCTGATGAAATTCTTTCAAATGCAAGAATAACTGATGATCTTGAAGGATTGCTTGAAGGATATTCCCTGATAGCCGGCACTACAAAGAAAATGGGCAAAAAAAGGCTTAATTTTGTGACCGCTTCTGAATTTTCTTCTGACATACTTCCTCTCCATGCCCATTCAAAGACAGCCCTGCTTTTCGGGGCAGAGGATTACGGGCTTCCTATGAGCGCGATAAAGCTCTGCCAGCACCTTGTCTATATACCCGTGTCGCAGGAATTCGGATCACTGAATCTTTCTCAGGCCGTTATGGTCATGTGCTATGAAATCAGAAAATCCCTTTCCTTCATGACGTTTTCACATGGAAGGGAAAAGGCGGATTCTGACGATATGGAGAGACTGTGCTCTGCCGTGGCAGGAGCCGTTAAAAAAACCGCTTATCCTGAGGCTAACGGCTTTTTTAACCATGCGTCTCATCTGAAAGAGATTCTTTCAAGAGCCTCTCTTACAAAATTTGAGCTTCATATGATGATGGGATTTGCAAGGCATGCCTGCTTCATGGCTGAAAGAATAAGCGCTCTTGAGAAGAGGATTGAAAATAACGGAATGGAAAAATTAACAAAATAGCTCTTTCTTATTTTGATGTTTTATGCTATTATATTTCCAATACATTTAATATAAGACACATGGAGGGAAAATGAACGGAATTTCTGCATCTGGTCTTACCGCTTCCTCAATTCTTAGCGGAAGGACTGATATTGCTCCAAAGGCTGCCGCATCTGAATCAGCTTCTGCGGCGTCCGTTTTCACTGAGGATACTGTTGTAAAATCTGAAAAAGAGGATATTTCATTTAAAAAGCCCGGTTTTTTCAAAATTGATGACAGCAAGAATCCTTTTAAAAAGCTTACTGAAGAGGATATCGATGCTGCGAAGACCGGCGCTTTTATAGGTGCGGCTGTCGGAGGCATTGCCGGCGGTGTTGCTGCC
>JAKSUM010000084.1 GCA_024409025.1 bacterium
AATCCTTTGGCTTATAATTTGTGATATTAGATGTGTTCATAATACACCTCCTTGGGTGTATTTAAATACATTTGCACATATTTGTCAATCAATATAATTACTTAACAATTTCTCCTTTTTTTCAGATTATGCCCTTTTGCCTCTGTTTTTGCCAACAGATGAGCCTTTCCTGTTTAAAGGGCTTTTTGAGCCTTTTTCATTGAATTTTCCGAATTTTGCGCCGTCTTTTCTTATTCTGCTGAAATCATTCTTTTTATTCTGGTTTTTGAATGGTTCGTTTCCGGTTTTCTGCTTGTTTGCGTTCATGTCCGGAGATTCCGGGGAAAGGCGCTTCTTGGCAGGCTTGGAATCTATTTTGAATCTCGGTCCGGGAGCAGATCCAATCATGCTCTTTGGCCTGTCTTCTTTTCTTTTCTTGATGTAAAGGAATCTTGTGGCCTGCTTCTCCTCACGATACTTTTCAGTGTCTTCCTTGCATGCCTCTATGAGTAGATCCTTTGATTCCTGCCTCAGCTTCTTGCTTTTTATGACATGCATGCTTTTCTCTGTCACATAGTCTATGTTTGCATAATACATTGCTGCAGCGGCCGTCATTGGAAGCGGTATGAAGCTCTGTACCTGCTGCAGGCTCCATTTTCTCTTAGCCAGAAATTCGCTTACCATGCGCATTTCGTTTTCCGTGCAGCCAGGGAAGCCTGACATGAAATAGGGTACTATGTACTGTTCCTTCTCTGCATCCTTGCATTCCTTTTCAAACATTCTGACGAATTTGTTGAAGGTTTCTGCTTCCGGCTTTCTCATGCGTGCCAGAACATTCGGATGGAGATGTTCGGGAGCGACTTTAAGATGGCCTGACACATGGTGCCGTACAAGCTCTCGTATGTAGGCAGGGAACTTTATTGCGACATCCATTCTTATTCCTGAATTTACGAATACATGCCTTATGCCGTTTTTCTTCCTTACCGTCCTGTAAAGGTTTATCGCTTTGGATGCGTCCAGCTTTATGTTTTTGCATATCTGAGGATAAAGGCAGCTGGGCCTTCTGCAGCCTCTGCATTGCGCTGTTATTCCGTTCCTGCATCCGTAGAGATTTGCCGTCGGACCTCCGAGATCGGATATTACTCCTTTGAAGAACGGCTTATCCTTCATGGAATCTATTTCTTTTATTACGGATTCCTCGCTTCGTGAAGTCAGGAATTTCCCCTGATGGAATGAAAGGGAACAGAATGAGCATCCTCCGGCACATCCTCTCAATATGGTGATTGAGTCCTTAACCATATTCCATGCGGGGATTTCCTCTGTATATGATGGATGGGGCATTTTTGTGAACGGAAGACCGTAAACCTCGTCCATCTCTTTTTCGCTCAGAGGCATTTGGGGAGGCTGTATTATAAGCGCCCTGTCTCCATGCATCTGCATAAGGGGCTTGCCGCAGCCAGGATTCATTTCTCTTTCTACTGCCTTTGTCAGATCGAATATTGCCTTTCTTACCTTTAGGCAGCTTTCATATGACGGGAGCTGCACATATCCTGTTTTGTCGAGAAGCTCGGTTTCCTTCATTCCTGCCAGTCTGGCCGTTCCTCTGATTTCGGAAAAGTCATAAGAGCCGTCTGCACATTTTTCAGCAATTTCTATTATGCTTCTCTCGCCCATGCCGTACATAAGGACGTCAGCTTTGGATTTCCAGAGTATTGACGGCTTAATTTTGTCTTCCCAGAAATCATAATGGGCGCATCTTCTCATTGATGCCTCTATTCCGCCTATTGCAACTGTTATTCCGGGAAAAACCCTCTTCAGCATCTGGGTATAGACTACTGTCGGGTAATTAGGCCTCATGCCGGCTCTTCCTCCTGGAGTGTAGGAGTCGTCATGGCGTTTCTTTCTTGCTGCCGTATAATGTGCAAGCATTGAATCGAGATTGCCTGCAGTAACGCCGCAGAAAAGGCGCGGCCTTCCCATTGCCGTAAAGGCATCTGGATTATTCCAGTCAGGTTGGGCAATGATTCCCGTTTTATAGCCATGGCTAAGAAGAACTCTTCCTATAACGGCGGCAGCAAAGCTGTGGTGATCCACATATGCGTCTCCGCTTACAATGAGGACGTCAAGCTGAGGCCAGCCTAATGCGTCCATTTCCTCTTTTGTCATTGGGAGAAAATCCGTTTTATCCATTTTTCAGTTCCTTTGCCTGTTTTTGTCTAATCTATTATCTTTTTTTGGCTCTGTTTTGTCAAGCAAAAAAAAACCGCCTTGTTTTAGGCGGTTTTAAAAAAATCCTTAAGCTACAAGCTCGAAAAATGAGTGATCGTCCGGAACCTGTATCTCTTCGAATATCTTAAGAGTATTTGATGCCTGATTGATGTTGTATTTGTTGAATGCGCTGAAGCTGACTTCGTTCTTGTCCGCAGAGCTTTCCTTCTTGCCGGTTTTTTTGGATTTTACTTCAGTGTCTCCGAGTGCCTGCATAATCTCTCTGAGATTTCTGCGGGAGTAGAGGGGATCGTTGCCCTTTACATACTGCTTATATTCGACTTCAACCCACTTTTTGAGGTTTTCCGCAAATTTTTTGCGCTGTATTTCAGGCCTCTGTTTTGTTTCCTGTCCTGCCTGAGCCTCATCGAGAGTCTTGTTAAAGCTGAACTGTATCTGCTTGGAATTGTCAAGACCTGACATTCCTGTCGTCTTTGCACTCTTTGCAGTGTTTTTGGCTGCTTCGGCATTCTTTGCTTCAGCGGTGTCTTCAGCTCCCTTGGAGTCTGCTACTGTCTGATCAGAGACAAGCTTCTGCTGGGTCTGATTTGTTCTGCTCTGGTGGGCCTGCTGTGCTCCCTTTGCATTCTGAGATCCCTTTGTGTCAGGAGTTTTCTTCTTTATATACTCAGAACCGTCGCTTTCAGATTCGTTTATGCCCTCTTCGGCAAAATCAAATCCTCTGTCGGAAACTGTGCCTGTCTGGCCGCCTTCTTTTGATACCTGCTTAGCGCCTCCGGTATTGTGCGGAATGCCTACCATAGCGGACATCATGGAAATGTTATTATTGCTTACGTTTAAATTCATAGCAGCTGCCCCCTATATCTTTATATTTAATTATATTATCTCTCTTTTGGAAATATAGGTAAATAGAGAAAATGTTAATTTTTTTTTAAAAATGTTACAAAATTTTATCATTTTGATGCAGGAGGTATTGATGCATCCTTAACGTTGTGTTCTGTTTTGTCCCATACTATTTTATTTCTGTACCTTATTGAGTTTATATAGCCTATTGGAGCCGCTATAAGCCATATTATGTTATATATCCAGTATAGGGGAAATCTCAGAAGATCGGTAAAGCTGAATTTTTCATGATATTTCAGCAGTCCCCCAAGCATCACAACTATGAATATTACTAGCCTGCCCGCGTCACAGAATACGCCACGCGGCTCTGAAGAGTAGTATGTCAGGGTTGGGCAGAAATATATTGTGAAGAGCTGTATGTAGCCTATCCATACGACGATGGTTGCCGCTATCCTCATGCTTCCTGCGAGCCCGTCTATCTTCTGCAGAAGAGACAGTTTTTTGTGCGTTAGTACTGGAAATATGTAATCGAATATACATTTCAGCATGCCTTCCGCCCATCTTATGCGCTGTCTTAGAAGCTGATAAGGCTTTTTTATTGCTTCCTGCCATATTGCGGCTTCAGGAACATAATTAACGAGCTTTCCATTAAGAAGAAGCTTTATTGTCAGATCCTGATCGTCTGTGGATGAAAGCTCATTCCAGCCGCCTGCTTCCATCAGAGCGTCTTTCCTTACAATCTGCCCGTTTCCGGCAAGCTGCATTATGCCGCCGAATATTGACTTTGAAACCTGAAGCATGTGGGCAAATACGGTGAATTCATCATCCTGAAGCTTTGTCAGGACATTGGCATTCCTATTAAATATCTTTACTCTTCCCTGAACCCCTGCTATGTTGTCGGCATTGAAGTGTTTTACGGTCTTCTCAAAAAAATCCTTTTCCACGATTGTATCAGCGTCAAATACTGCAATCAGCTCGCCCTTGGCCATGGGTACTGCATAATTGAGTACTGCGGATTTTCCTTTTCTGCCGCTTTCCCTGTGTATGGGTCTTAAAGCCGGATATTCTTCTTTAAGCCTTTTAAGTACCTCAAGCGTTCCGTCATCAGAATTGTCGTCTATTATAAGCACTTCAAAATTTGGAGAGCCGTCTTCGTTTTTATAATCTATTTCAAAGAGCGATCTTACGGTGTTCTCTATTACAAGCTCTTCGTTTTTTGCCGGCACAAGTATAGATATATAGGGCCGCTTGTCCGAGAGATTATGCTTCCTGTAGGGCAGGAATATGCATATTCCCATGGTTCCCATGGTATATATTGAGATTGCGAGTATTGCTATCTGGTAAAGCGTCATATCCCTTATGAAAAGAGAATATCCGAATATTGCAATAAGGGTGATCGTCATGAATGCGAACCCTGCATTCCAGCATGACGCCTGCTGTCTTGATATGCCGCTCTTTTCGGAATCTTTTTCCTTATCCGTATTTGTCATGAGAAGTCCTTAGTAATCCGTATAATTAAAATGGGATTAAATGCTTTTAAAGTGAATTTAAAAATTAGACATTACATAAAAATTTCCTCTTAATTATTCTGCATCTGTAGAAGGATTTAAGTCGTATGAAAAAGAAATTGCTTAATTCAAGCATATGTATATCTTATATCTTTTTCATGGAGGGCTTTCATTTTGAGAGGTTTGGCAGCCGCGTTAATTGCCTCCGCGGTTATTTTTTTTGCTCCGCTTGCTGCGTCGGCAGAACAGGCTCAGACGTCAAGAGCCGCCCGCAGCTCTGCTCAGGTCATAATAATTGATGCGGATGAGGATTCCTTTACTGATTCATCCATAATGGGCTCCGTATGCGAGTCGAGAAATTCCGGATGGAGAAAAAGGGCGTCTTTAAGCGGTAGAGGCGGAATGGTTGTTAATACGGCAAAAAGATTTATCGGAGTCCCGTATGTATGGGGAGGAACTTCTTCCTCCGGATTTGACTGCTCCGGTTTTATAAAGAGCGTTTACGCCCAGCATGGAATAGACGTAAGGCGCCTTGCGGACGAGCAGTATTACGGAGGCCAGAAGCTTTCACGCTCAGAGCTTGCGGCAGGAGATCTTGTGTTCTTCTCGACCTACGAGCCTGGGGCCAGTCATGTCGGAATATATGTCGGAGACGGCAAATTCATACATGCTTCAAGCAGCAGGGGCGTTACTATTGACAGTCTTGACAATGCTTATTTTAAAAACGCATATGTCGGGGCATGCAGATACTGGTAAGCTATAAAAAGGGCTCTGAAGGCTTTACGCATTTTTTGCGCCTGTCCTTGAGGCTCTTTTTTTTATTTCCTGCGGATGATTGGATGCATTGTGAAATCCTTGCTTTGCCGCCTGTAATATTGAAGGTTTTTTAATCGATTCATAGAAACTAATCCTAATTTAGAAGATTTTCGGGCAAGCAATTCGGGAAGATTCCCTTTATGTCTATTTTGATCGGAGGATATTATGTCAAGCGTCAGCATGAAAAACGTGAAGAAAACATATACAGGCTCCCAGCCGGTAAAGAAAAACTGGTGGGAATTCTGGAAAAGCTCTTCCGTTAAGAGAGAGGTTAATGTTATAAAGGGGATCTCATTTACAATAAGGGACGGCGAGTTTCTTGTGCTTGTAGGCCCTTCCGGCTGCGGAAAGTCAACCGCTCTGAGAATGATTGCCGGACTTGAGGAGATTACGGAGGGTGATCTCTATATAGACGGCAAGAGAATGAATGACGTCGAGCCGAAGGACAGGGATATTGCCATGGTCTTCCAGAGCTATGCCCTTTATCCCCACATGAATGTGGAGGAAAACATGGCATTCGGCCTTAAGCTTAGAAAATTTCCCCCTGAGGAGATAAAGAAAAGGGTCGATGAGGCCGCTGAAATGCTTGGTCTTAAGGATTTGCTTCTGAGAAAGCCCGGTGAGCTTTCAGGCGGACAGAGACAGAGAGTCGCTATGGGAAGAGCCATTGTGCGAAAGCCGAAGGTGTTCCTTATGGACGAGCCTTTGAGCAACCTTGACGCAAAGCTTAGGGTTCAGATGAGGGCGGAGCTGCAGAAGATGCATAAAAGGCTTGGAGTAACGACTGTATATGTTACTCATGATCAGACAGAGGCCATGACTCTTGGAGACAGGATTGTTATTCTTA
>JAKSUM010000085.1 GCA_024409025.1 bacterium
GCGTCAAGGTTACCGGTTTCCTCACCGACGGCGACCATCTGGGTGACCATGGGCGGGAACATTCCGCTTGATCCGAGAGGTCCGGCAATGCTTTCGCCTTCCCTGATGCTCTCACGGACTTTATTTACGGTATCGGCAATGACTTCGTTTCCTGATGCCTTTCCTACGATTTCAAGAGACTGCATAATCGGAACGCCTGAGCTGAGAAGGGTGCCAAGTGTTCTGCAGAATCTGGAGATGGCGACCTTCTTGTTAAGAAGTCCGAAAACTGGGACATTGAGCTTAAGCGTGTCATACATCCTTCTTCCGACAGGAGTCTTGACGAATCTTGAGAGAAGGAATCCTCCAATGACAAAGAAGACAAGGATGCCGATTATGACGTATATATTCTGGCATGCCTTGGTGATTCCCATAAGAATCTGTGTCGGAAGAGGAAGAGTAAGGTTCATTCCCTCGAAAAGTGTAACGAACGTAGGAAGAATATAAGTAACAAGGAATATGACGATGCCTATGGCCATGACCAAAATGACACATGGATAAGTAAGAGCAGCCTTTACTTTTTTCTTAAGGCTGAAATCCTTTTCCATAAATCCGGCAAGACGCTCCAAGACCTCGTCGAGAACGCCGCCCATTTCGCCGGCCTTTACCATGCTTATGTAAAGAGGCGAAAAGACAGAGCTGTGCTTTGCAAGAGCGTTTGAAAGAGTCGAGCCTCCTTCAACATCCTGCCTGACCTGCGTAAGAACCTGCTGAAGAACCTTATCCTCAGTCTGCTCTCCCAAAATATCAAGGCAGCGGACCATTGCGAGTCCGGCATTAATCATAGTAGCAAACTGGCGGCTGAAAACTGTCAGAGCCTGCTCGTTTACTCCCTTAAGAGAAGAGAACATCGCGCCTTTGCCGGCTCCGTCTTTCTTCTCCTGAATATTGATAACAGTATAGCGGTTATCCTGAAGTTTCTGGGTAGCCACCTGTAAATTTGGAGCTTCGATTCTGTCTCTTTTTAAACTGCCGCTGGCATCCTTTGCTTCATACATAAAAATTGGCATACCTAAAAACCTCCGTTAGCCAATATATTCAAATTAATAGTAGTCAAGCGCAGATGAAAGTCAGAATAATTTTCGGACCGCCGAAGAAAAAACATCAAATCGGCAGCCCGAAACATTAAAAACTATATCTTTGTAAGCTTGGTAACAACAAGAATTCCCATAGGAACGAGCCACCACCATAAAGATCCGATAACTTCCATGGACTGCACCTCCTTTTATTAATTTAATGAAATGAATTTCTTAATTATCTCTGTCTTCTTCCGGCAGACATTGCATTGTCAATCATTCTGCGGAGATCTTCCGGATGACCGGTTCTTGCGAGAGCCTCTTCATCAGTAATCTGCTTTGAAAGAACGAGCTCGAGCAGCGACTGCTCCATGGTTCTCATGCCATACTTGGATCCTGTCTGAAGCGTGTTGTAAAGCTGATGGCTCTTGCCCTCTCTGATGAGAGACTTTACAGCAGGAGTTGCGAGCATTATTTCAACTGCCGGAACTCTTCCTATGCCGCTGGCATGGGGAACGAGCTGCTGGCAGAAGACAGCATCAAGAACACCGGCAAGCTGTACTCTGGCCTGCTGCTGCTGATGAGGCGGGAATACGTCAACAATTCTGTCAACGGTCTGTGACGCATCAGAAGTATGAAGTGTTGCGAATACGAGATGTCCGGTTTCAGCGGCTGTCATTGCTCCGGAAATAGTCTCGACATCACGCATCTCTCCTACGAGAATAACATCAGGATCCTCTCTGAGAGTTCCCTTGAGGGCATTTGCCCAGCTCTGTGTATCCTGCCAGAGTTCTCTCTGGTTGATCATTGATTTTTTATGAGGATGCACATATTCGATAGGGTCTTCAATCGTTATGATATGAAGAGCTCTCTCGCTGTTGATCATGTCAATCATGCATGCGATGGTCGTGGATTTTCCTGCTCCTGTAGCTCCGGTAACAAGAATGAGGCCGTTAGGCTGCGAAACAACCTGTTCAACCGTCTCAGGAAGATTGAGTTCTTCTCTTGCGGGCACATTGCTGGAAATAGCTCTGAGAGATGCCGCGACAAATCCTCTCTGACGGAAGATGTTTACCCTGAAACGTCCGAAGCCGCGAACACCGTGAGAACAGTCAAGCTCCCAGGTCTTCTCGAATTTTTCTTTCTGCTTGTCATTCAGTATGCTGTAAACAAGCCTTTTCGTATCATCAGGCATAAGCCTCGGAAATTCCGTATGGACCAGCTTTCCCGACATTCTGAGAACAGGGGGAAGTCCTACCGTAAGGTGAAGATCTGAAGCCTTTCTCTCAACAGTTATTCTGAGAAGCTCTTCCATACTTACTTTTAATGTTGATTCAGCCATGCCAACCTCTTTTCTGTATTATTTTAAATTAGTAAAATTAAAAACTTATATTTCCTGTCCTTCAATGAATACGACTCTGAGGCATTCCTCTATGGTGGTTATGCCGTCGAGAACCTTTCTGAGTCCGTCATCAGGCATGGTCTTCATGCCTTCCTCTATGGCGCACTGGCGTATTTCGGCAGACGATGCTCTCTGAAGGATAAGCGATCTTATTCTGTCAGAAACAATCATCAGCTCATGTATGCCTGTCCTGCCCTTATATCCGGACATCTTGCAGTTGTCGCATCCGCGGCCTTTATAGAAAGTGATTTCCGAATCAGTGTATGCGGCAAGTCCGAACTTTCTGATTGACTCCATCGGAGGAACATATGCTTCCTTGCAGCTTGGGCAGATGCATCTGGCAAGTCTCTGTGCAAGGACGCATATTACTGAAGATGAGCAGAGGAAAGGCTCAATTCCCATTTCGGTAAGACGGGTAATTGCGCTTGGCGCGTCATTAGTATGAAGCGTCGAAAGAACAAGGTGACCCGTAAGAGCAGCTTCAACGGCGATTCCTGCGGTTTCTCCGTCACGAATCTCACCGACCATGATGATATCAGGGTCCTGACGGAGGAAAGAGCGAAGGGCTGCGGCGAAGGTCAGTCCGGCCTTCATGTTCTGCTGAACCTGATTAAGTCCCTGAATCTGGTATTCAACAGGATCCTCAACTGTCATGATATTGACGCCGACAGTATTAAGCCTGTGAAGAATGGAATAAAGCGAAGTCGATTTTCCCGAACCTGTAGGACCGGTAACAAGGATCATTCCGTACGGCTTGTCAACCATGTTTTCGAGGCTTGCCTGTACTTCCGGATAGAATCCGAGCTTTCCGAGACCAAGCATCGTAGAACCCTTGTCAAGGATTCTCATAACGACCTTTTCGCCATGAACGCAGGGAATGGTAGAGACTCGGAGGTCATATTCCTTGCCGTCATGTTTAAGATGGATCTTTCCGTCCTGAGGAATTCTGCGCTCTGCAATATCAAGGTTAGACATAATCTTGATACGGGATACCATCGGGGCCTGAATATGCTTCGGAGGCTGCATGACCTCATGAAGAACGCCGTCAACGCGATAGCGGACTCTAACGGACTTTACGTCAGGCTCGATATGGATATCGGAGGACTTATCATTAATGGCCTGTGATATGATAAGGTTTACGACCCTTACGATAGGAGCCTCATCAACAAGCTCTCTGAGCTGATCGAGAGAGACCTCCTCCTCGCTTGCGTCATCTACTTCCATATCGCCGAAATCAGCAGCGCTTATGTCCTTTACAGTCTCTTCAACTGCAGCAAGGTCCGTTGAGCCGTACTGACGGGCAATTGCTTTTTTAATTGAATCCTCAGTAGCAATCAAAGTCTCGATATCATATCCGGTTATAAGGCGGATGTCATCAATCGCAATAATATTAGTAGGATCTACCATGGCAAGCTTAAGAGTATTATCATTAAGCTCGACAGGAATGACATTATGTCTCTGGGCAAGGTTGTCAGGCACAGCATGTGCAAGCTCAGGATCAATATCCATGTTGTCAAGATCCACGAACGGGACATTGAGCTGGACTCCCTGCATCTCCGTAATTTCCTTATCGGAGACGAATCCCATATTAACAAGCACCTTGAGAACGCTGTCTCCGGATTTGGAAGCCTGATCATTCGCTCTTGCAAGCTGGCGCTCAGTGACGAGGCCGTTCTCGACAAGAAGCTCTGTTATTTCTTTTCTGCGAAAACTCATGATTACACCAACTTTTTAAAAAATTCAAAAACAGCACAAAACAGGCATGCCTGCTCCAGCCTTTTAAATAGCAGATATTTCAATTTTATCAATATTTATTGCCCGCCTCAATTACTTGCGAAAATTCAGCGGACATGGCATTAATACCCCATCCTCAGGGTCAGGAGTCTTATGCCGCATTACAATAAAATACCTTATTGGTTTTTCTTCAAAGTCCTATTTTTTCCTTCATCAGAAGAATTTGTTTTAGGCGTTTTGATCAGAGGCCTTTCGGACTCCTCGCACAGCTCCTTCAGAACCCCTTTCTTTCTGAATCCCGAGAGAAGAATCTTCTCAGCAGTCCTCTGTATAAGGGTTGCATAGAATTCCTTTTTATCAATCGGAAGCACAAGAATCGTCAGAAACCCCATCCTGTTGCCACCAAAGACATCAGTAAAAACCTGATCTCCAATGACGACAGTCCTGTCAGGAGGAGAATCAAGAATTTTCAGGGCATCCATAAAGGATTTTTTGCGCGGCTTTATAGCCCTGAAGACAAACGGAATTCCAAGCATTTCTCCAAAGAACCTGACTCTTCCATGAAGAAGACAGTTAGAGACTATGCATAGCTTGAATCCGGACTCTATCGCCGTCTCAATCCATTTTTTCACGGAATCGCTCATCGTTCTGGAGCGCCATCCGACCAGCGTATTGTCCAGATCAGGTATAATGGAGTCAAATCCGAGCTGTTTAAGTTTTTCAAGATTTATGTCCTCAACCTTATTCATGAAGAAATCAGGAAGAAACATATCAAGATCTAAAAACATATCTTATATACCCATCAGCAAAGAGCGAATTTTAGTCGTTATGAGATCTATGGCGACCTCGTTCTGACCGCCTTCAGGAACAATCACGTCAGCATATCTTTTTGACGGCTCTACAAACTGGTTATGCATGGGCCGTACAATATTCATGTACTGATCGATGACGCTCTCAACAGATCTGCCCCTTTCCATAATGTCCCTTTTAAGCCTTCTGATAAACCTCTCATCAACATCTGCATCTACAAAAATCTAGACGTCAAGAAGACCACTAAGGCCGGCATCATCGAGAACACGTATGCCCGCGACTATTATAATTTCTCCGGGCTCTATGTGTATGGAATCCTTCTGCCTCGTATATGTTATATACGAATAGACCGGAAGATCGACAGCCTGTCCTGAAGAAAGCTTTTTAATATGGTCAATCAGAAGCTCATTGTCAAAAGCGAAAGGGTGATCATAATTAATAAGCTTTCTCTCGCTCAAAGGCAGATGCCCCTGATCCTTATAATAAGCATCCTGAGGAAGCATTATTACATTGTCGTCAGGGAATGAGCCTACTATTTTCTTGACGACCGTGGTCTTTCCCGAGCCGGTCCCTCCAGCGATTCCTATTACAGTGTTTTTCATCAGCCCTCCGAATTTTAATGGGAATTTTCAAGGATCGACGGCTCAGCCTTAAAATCCATAAAATTAATATTTCTTCAGAAAACGCCTTTATCCTACAATCCGGCAAAAAAGCTCAAATTACCGCAGATGCAAGATAATTCTGAAGTATTATCGCTGCGGCTATCTTGTCATTATTCTCTTTTCTCTTGGCACGGGACATGCCTGCATCTATAAGCAGTCTTTCAGCCTCTCTTGTTGAAAGCCTCTCGTCATATTCCGTCACTTTCACTCCGAACGTGGCCGCTATCTCATTCCCTATCTCACGGCATCTCTCAGCTCTTGGACCTATAGTCCCGTCCATATTGACAGGAAAGCCTATAACGACATGATCTGAATCATATGACCTTATCAGCTCTCCAATCTCCTCTATCGCCTTCTTTGTATTTGAAGCATCTATATATCCGACAGGACCCGCCGTTATGCAAAGCGGATCAGTTACCGCCACGCCTATTTTCTTTCTTCCAATATCAAGGGCAAGTATGCGCTTATTCATTGGCAAATCTGCTACTCAAAATATGTTCAAATATACTCAAACACATCGAGATATTGTAAGTT
>JAKSUM010000086.1 GCA_024409025.1 bacterium
GAAAAGACAAGGTCAATTCAGGAAACATAGTCCGCGAATGCTGCAAGATGCTCGGTGGCGGAGGCGGCGGCCGTTTCGATTTCGCTAAGGGCGGCGGCAAGGATGCTTCTCTTGCCGGCAAGGCTCTTGAAGAGTCTTATGAAAAAATGAAAGCCGCAGTTTCAGCGCTTTAAATTTTTTCCAACGCTCTGCGTATCTGCGTATAAAAAAGCTCCTCTTTTTGAGGAGCTTTTTTTTTGTCCTTATACTTGAAAAAAAGGAATCTTTCCAAATCCGTATAAAATAAAAAATGTTAGTTTGCAATCATTTTTTCAGAGGCTTCTTTTATGTCTGGTTCTATAGGATTCACTATTTTATGGTTTTTTGCTTATGCTGTATTAAATGTCGGCCTTTTCTTTATGCTTCAGGGATATATAAAGGAAAATAAGACTCCTGACATTCCGCTTTCCATTATTACGGCTCTGGGAGGCATTGGCACTATATATATGTATCCTAAGCCTTCAGATAGCAGCAGCGAGCTTATGGGCGATTTCGTTATTTTTGCAATTGCCTGTCTGATTCCTTTCTCGCAGATGTCAATAATAACGACAAAGTTTATAGCCGAGCTGCTTATCAATAATGATGATTTTAATCCTGAACAGAGAAGAAACTATTTAAGCGAAGTAAAGATTCCTCTTGACAACCTGACCATGTCCGGAAAATATGTGGAGGCTATTGAATTTCTTCTTGAAAAGCAGGCTTCCAGCAAGTACCAGAAGGATTATAGGATATGTATAGAGATTGCAACTATTGCAATGACCAATCTTGGAAACATTGACTTGGCTCTTGATAATTATAAAAAGGTCCTTATTGTGACTACAAGGACCGAGGCTGTCGCATATTCGCTTTACAGAATGGCTGATATTTATATACAGAATCCCGAGACACGGGAAAAAGCCAGGGAATGCCTGAATCAGCTTGTTGAAAAGTTCCCTAATAATGAATACGGAAAGAGCGCGAACCTGAGGCTGAAAATCATGGAGCGTGAGAATTCCGGAGAGGCTTTTGGCATGATGGGAGGACAGAGTGAGGCCGCTTTTGAAGCGGCAGCTCCAGACGCGTCAAGCCTTCAGGACATGACGTCTCAAGTCTCGATAGAGGATACGGCAAGAAGGCTTCTTGCGGATCAGGCTCCGGAAAGTAGTCATGCTCCTGTAAGACAGGATGATGCCGGATATCAGCAGCTTCTTCAGAAATCTGCTGAAAAGGCCATAAAGAAGGGGGCCGAGACGAATGAGCTTAGCGACGATGAACATATGGAGATTAGAAGAAGGACGATTCGTCCTGATATGCCCAATCCTCTTGCTAGTCTTATGCCTGCTTCTTCTGCCGGAGCAAAGTCAGTTGAAGAGGCTCCTGAAGGAAGCTACCAGTCGCTTCTTAGCAAGAGCCAGATAAGCTCTCAGCAGAAGTCCGTGAAGAAGAGCAGAGCCGGAAAGACCGGAATGCTTAACGAGCTTAGGCTTAAAAAGGATAATCCTGGAAGAGATATTTCCCGTTCGGATTACCGTCCTGATACCGGTTCGCTCCGCAAAAAATCACAGGGACTATCCATCCCAAAGGTTATGTCTGACAGTGAGGCCTATCAGATGATGCTTAGAAGCCAGGGCGTTCAGGTTATTGGCGGCTCTGCGCCTCAGGAACAGCCGCATCAGAACGTTAATGTTCAGGATGACGGAATTACTGGTTTTACAAGACTTAGAAGGGCAAGAAAAAATAATTTATAATTTTTACATAGATTCCAAAAGGCGGTGAAAAAATGTTACATCAAAGAGGCGCTTTGACGCTAAATGATATCACTAATCAGGGACAGGCATGGCAGCATACTATTAAGGCTGTTGATATCGCTCAGCAGGAGATAGTAGGCCGCTTTATGAAAGAGGGGTTTGCTCAGCTTGTTTTTACTGGGGCCGGCAGCTCTTATAATGCCGCCTGCGTTTGCTGCAGATTTTTTAGTGATATGACGGGGGTTTCCGCATCATGCTTCCCGCCTTCAGAGCTTTTCGCAGGGCTTAAGCTTCCTTTTGACGAAAGACGCAAGACTCTTGCCGTCATCTTTACGAGAAGCGGTGAGTCTACTGAAACCATATGGGCTATTCAGAGATTTCAGGCTCACCCGAATGTAAAGACACTTGTTATAACGCCGGCATCTGAAAGCCAGTCCGCAAGAATTGCCGATATGAAGCTTTTGCTTCCACATGCTGCTGAAGAAAGCTGTGTAACGACAAAGGCTTATACATGCTCGATTCTTGCTTTTAAGTATCTTGTCTCGTTTTTAATGAAGAACGCTTCTCTTTATAACGAGCTCAGAAAGCTCTCTGAAAAATACCAGCCTAAAAAGTTCCAGAAGGAGATCCAGAGGATAACGGCAATAAAGCCTCTTAACGTTATTGTAGGCGGTAATGGGATTTACTACGGCCATGCGTGCGAGGCTGCCGCTTTAATTTCAAAAATGGCTGCAGTGCCTGCATCTGCCATGCATCTGTCACAGATGAGATATGGTCTTGTTTCATATGCTACTCAGAATACTCTTGCCATTGTATTTGCGGGAGATTCAATACAGAAGGCTGACGCTTTTGTTGCCGGAGAGCTTGCTTCGACAAAGTGTCATCGTCTTGTTATATGTGAAAAGGCGGATCAAAAGCTTGGCTCATGCGAATTCGTTGCTGAAGTTGGAAGCGGTATGCCCGAGTATTGCAGAGATCTTCTCATGATTCCGGTCGCTCAGGAACTTGCATTCTATATGTCTGTTCAGAAGGCCTATAATGCTGACAAGCCAAAGCATGTACCGTTCAGTGTTACATGGAAGGAGCCTTACTTCAAGGTAAGCAAATAATTCGGACAGGAGCGTTTTTATGGACAATAAAAATTCATATTCTGCAGCTGACGAGCGAATTGAAGAGCTGAAAATTTTTTCGTCGCACGGCGCCTCGCCTGAATTTGTTCCTTGGCGCAGGGGGGAAAAGGGCGTTCAGAAGTATCTTAAGATGTCTAAAGGCGATGAGATTGCGCTTTTTTATGAAGGAGAGAATGCAGTTATACAGCCCGAGCTTCAGAGAGGCCTGATGCAGCTCGCAAGCGACGGCTGGAAGAATGAAGGGGAAATTTCTGTTTCTTTCGACGGTATTCAGGGTGAAAGGAACGGCAGGCTTCTCTCCAGAAGCCAGATGACCGTTGAAATCGGAGCGGCACTTCTTCCTCTCGTTGATCCGGAATTCGGCTCTCCTCTTTTATCAAAGCTTGATGCGGTAAGGGAGGATCTTGCAAGAACCCTCGGGTTTATAATACCGGGCATTAATGTTATGGATAACATGATGCTTCCCCCAAATGCCTATGTCATTAAAATAAGGGAATCGTCAGTAGCCTCTTTCGAGCTTTTTCTTGACAGAATGCTTGCTCTTGGCCCGCAGGAGGAGATACAGAATCTTCAGGGATGGTCTGTAATAGAGCCTACGTTCAGAATTCCAGCCAAATGGATAGAGCCGTCCCAGAGGGAGGCTGCTGAAGCTGCCGGCTGCATGGTTCAGGGAGCCCTTAATGTTATTTTGACTCATATTTCGGATGTCATATCTAAAAATTCATTTAAGATTCTCGGACTGCAGGAAGCTTATGAGCTTATTGCCGAGCTTTCTGAAACACATCCTGCTGTTGTAAAGGAATTTTTGGATGACATGCCGTCTGTCAGGGCTATAAGAAAGGTACTCTGCTCTCTGCTTGAGGAGGATGTCCCGATATCAGA
This sequence comes from bacterium, assembly GCA_024409025.1. GTDB lineage: Bacteria > Vulcanimicrobiota > CADAWZ01 > CADAWZ01 > CADAWZ01 > JAKSUM01. The sequence continues at coordinate 3,779 of JAKSUM010000086.1, forward strand.
TCTTGTGACTATAATGGAAACCGTAGGAGAACATGCCTCCGAGCTTTCCGAACCTTTGCGTATGGCTGAATATGTGAGAATGGAGCTTGCGTCTCAGATATGTGAAAGAGCCGCTTCTTCTGACGGCTTTATAAAATCGGTTATGTTTGACGATACTTTGGAAAATGAGCTTAAGTCAATGATTACCGACGCTATAGGCGGAGCATACCTTAAAATTGATTCCCAGCAGTGCGAGAAGCTTTCCAAGCTGATCAGGGAATCTCTTCCTGAGGAATCAGAGGCTCTTCCCGTTATTATAGCCGCTCCTGAAATCCGCAGACATATAAGGGATTTTGCAGTTTCCGAAGGCATTTCCGTAAGGGTGCTTTAATCGAGAGGGATTGGTCGGGGAGGCAAGGTCGTATGCGGGGAGAGGATAAAAGGTTCCCTTATTCCGCCTGAAAAGCAGGCTGACGCAAAAAAGAAGAAAGATTCCGGCGTTTTCTGGAGCAGAAAGATAAACCAGCCGGACAAGAAAGACAAATAAATGGAAAGAATATCTGGAAGAATGCCGGGCGAGGAGCGCAGGACTGTTTTTACGCCGGGATTTATAAAGCGTTCCGGCGGAAGCGTTCTTGTCGAATGCGGCAATACTAGAGTCATATGCTGTGCTGATGCCGATAATCATGTGCCTCAGTGGATGAGAGGAAGCGGAAAAGGCTGGCTGACAGCCGAATACGGAATGCTTCCCCAGTGCTCTGATTCTAGAATAAATAGGGAAAAGCATCTTTCCTCGGGAAGAACTAAGGAGATTCAGAGGCTTATAGGAAGAGCCTTGAGGGGAGTTGTTGATCTTTCAAAGCTTGGAGAAAGAACCTTTACTGTTGACTGTGACGTAATAGAGGCTGATGGCGGCACAAGGACCGCCTCTGTCAACGGAGCATGCCTTGCCCTTGCGCTGCTGTTTGTCGGTATGCATGATAGGGGAGAGCTTGAAGAATCCCCTATGGCGGATTTTATCGGTGCAGTCAGCGTTGGAATTGTTGATGAAATGCCAATATCTGATCTCGAATATAGCGAGGACAGCAGGGCTGAGGTTGATATGAATGTTGTTATGACCTCATCAGGCCGTTTTATAGAGATACAGGGAACTGCTGAGAGAATGCCTTTTTCCAGAGATGAGCTTGACTCTCTTCTTGGTTATGCGGCAGGCTCCATAAAGAGGATTATAGAACAGCAGAAGGCTGTTTTTTCAAAAGAACAGCTTGATTGGCTTGTCGGAAGGTCATTTAATTAGAGTTTAAACCGGAGCGGCATCGGGATTTGCGGCTCAAATCATAATCAGAGGTGCTTATATGGCTAAACATATCGGTTCGGAGAAGTCCGGAGGAAGGGATCTTGAAAAGGCCCTGGATCATTACAGCAGGGGAACTGAATTTCTTAATACAAACAATATAGAGCAGGCCGAAGCTGAGTTTAAGAAGAGCCTTGCCCTTAATCCAGACAATTATCTTGCACATTATGAGTTAGGGACCATATATTCCCGTCAGGGAAGATCCGATCTCGCCATAAGGGAATGGCAGGAAGCCCTTTCGATCAATCCCAATTACCATAGGGCTCATTTCAGCCTCGGTCTGGCTTTTGAAAAAAGCGGAATGAAGTCCAAGGCGATAACAGAGCTTCAGATTGCTTTGAAGATTGTTCAGAATCAGCATGACAGCAACGGTGAGACAAGAATTCAGCAGGAGCTTGAAAGGCTTCAGAGGGTTGATGATTTCCAGAAGGCGGTAACTGACGATCCGGACGATATCGGAGCCAGACTTAATCTGGGAATAGCCTATTACAGGCAGGGTAAATATTCTGAAGCCTCCGAAGAGCTTGAAAAAGTGGCTTCGACTGATGCGGATAATATGAATGCCCATTATTATCTTGGGCTTATTGCTTCAAAGGTTAAAAAATATGATGCGGCTGTTGAGGAGCTTAAGAAGGCCATGCATATAAATCCTTCGCATGCCCCCATATGTCTTGCTCTTGGATCCATATATATGCAGCAGGGGGAATTCGAGCTGGCTCTTAATCAGTTTGAGCTTGCCGTAAGCCTTTCTCCGGATGATCCTGCCTCTTACCATAATCTTGGAAGGGCTTACTCCGAGCTTGGACGCTGGAAAGAGACTATAGAGGCATACAAGCAGTCCATCAGAAGGGACCCCAATGATCCTTATACTCACAATAATCTTGGAATGGCATATCTGAAGACTGGCGAGCTTGAATATGCCATAGGCGAGTTTACGAGAGCCATTGATCTTGATCCTAACGATCCGCGCATAAGGCTGTATCTTGGAATTGCGTACAGCAGGCTTGGCAGGCTCTCTAAGGCCATTGAGGAATTCAACGTATCCATAACCCTTGATGATAAGAATC
>JAKSUM010000087.1 GCA_024409025.1 bacterium
GTGATATTAGATGTGTTCATAATACACCTCCTTGAGTATATTTAAACACATTTACGCACATTTATTAATCAATATAATTACTTAACAATTTCTCCTTAAATTTCAATAGTCTCGAGATCATCCGGAACAAATATATTGCCCGAGAAATATTTCCTGCCTTCTTCCGTATAAAGAAATTTTCTGTCGCTTAAATGCGATTCTTCCGTATGGTACAATATCAGGTTTTTTACGCCAAGCCTCTCTGCATTCTCGCAGGCATCCCTAGCCGTTGAATGTTTTTTTTCATAAGGCCTGAAAAAATCAGACTCGGAAAAAAGACAGAAGGCCTCATGCATAAGCCAGTCACAATTTTCAGCGTATTTCTCTCCCTGCCTTGAACATGGCTCGTCTCCACAGCAGACAAGTCTTTTTCCGTCATCAAGGCTCATCATAAAGCCACTTTGGGGGGCTTTTTCCGATCCTATGTCAAAAAACACAAACCGGCGGCCGTTTATCTCAAGCTCTTCCCCGTCATTAACTGCAATAAGTTTAAGCCTTGTACCAAGATACTGAATCTGCTTGGAAAAAAGCAGCTTTTCGGCGATCTCCTTCAAAATGGAAATCGTATCATTATTGCCGTAGATTCTTGCATCTCCCTCATAACGGCCATTTTTCATTTCCTGACATATGAACCTTACCATCCATAAAACTCCAAGCAGGTGATCCATATGCTTATGGGTGACAAAAATATCCCTAACGTCAAACGGGCTGACACCCGCCTTTTTAAGCTGAACAAAAATCTGATTGCCGCCACCGCCGTCCACAAGAAAATATTTACCGACGTCATCAATCAAAAAACATGTATTATAAAGGCAGGAAGTCATCGCGCTTCCAGCCCCAAGCATGATAATCTTCATAAATCCGCCTTTCCAGAAAAGCATACTCTGCCTAGAACCTCAAATATTTCGTTTATATCTATAGGCTTTGCTATATGACCGTCCATTCCGGCATCAGAGCATCTCTTTTTATCTTCCTCAAAAGCATCGGCAGTCATTATTCCGTATAGCTCTTGCAGCCTCATATCCGTCCATAACCGGCATATGTATATCCATAAGGGCCACATCATAAAATCCGGCTTCATTTGAGGAAACCTTTTCGAAAGCCTCCATGCCATTTCCTGCCTTATCAACAATCAAACCGGCATCCTCAAGAATACTTTCAGCTATTTCTATATTCATCTCATTATCTTCAACAAGCAGAACCCTTATCCCGTCAAAAGAAACATCCTTGACATCCTCTTCATCAGTCTTATCATCACAGACACTGGGCATCGGAATATTCCTCTGAAGCTTAAAAGTCAGGGCAACCTTAAATTCGCTTCCTTCGCCCAATCTGCTGTAAACATCAATAGAGCCTTCCATCATATCCACTATTTTTTTCATTATGACAAGGCCGAGTCCGGTTCCCTGAATAGAGGAAGCATTAGAATCCCTCTCAAAGGGGGTAAATATCCTGTTCAAAAAATCCTCGCTCATGCCTATGCCAGTATCTTTTATTGAAAAAAGATAGGAAGCATATCCGAATGGCGAATCACTCTGCTGTTCAACCTTAAATTCTATGCTGCCACCTTCATTAGTGTACTTAACGGCATTGCTTAAAATATTTATAAGAACCTGATTCAGTCTAAGACTGTCACACAATACTGCCTTATCGGATATATCAATAGAAAGGTGAAAATCTATATTCTTTACAGCAATATCAGCTTTCAGTATAGTGCATAGATCTGTAACCATAGCGACAAGATCCACATTATTTTCCTCAATCCTGACTTTTCCGCTTTCAATCCTGCTCATATCAAGAACATCATTTATAAGAGAAAGCAGGTGTTTTCCGGATGTATTTATCTTCTTCAGATAGTCCGAAACAAGTTCAGGATTCTCAGCATGGGCAACTGCGAGAGACGCATATCCCAATATCGCATTCATAGGAGTCCTTATATCATGCGACATGCTGTTAAGAAAATCAGTCTTGGCTCTATTTGCATTCCTAGCCTGCTCAAGCGCCTCTTCCAAAAGAAGCTGGTTGCGAATCTCCTTTTCAATCTCTTCCTGTCTGTTACGGGCAGCAAAGAAAACATGCTGGAGTCGTCCGTCATTTCCCCTGTCTCCGGCTATAAAATACAGCTCACTCCATCCGAACATTATTCCACGGTATTTTATTGAAATAATGCGCCTGTTCTGCATTCTGGAATCAAGAGTAGACAAATCTATAAAGTTCAGTATATCATCCTGATATCTTTCATCAGCAAATTCAAGACATATTCTTCTTAATGTCTCCTGAGCATTTGAACCGCAATTTCCTGCTTCGGACTTTATAAAGTCACAGCTTGAAACAACACTGTATGTGTCATTTTTGATATTAAGGCAATATGAAAACAGGTATATCGAAGTCATTGACTTTAAAATCTCAAGATGCTTCAATATCTCTCCCTTAGTAAGATATTCATGAGAAATCATCATCTGATTATTAGCCTTTATCATCATGAGATTAATGCCTACAAATATTGCGAAAGCTCCATATACGGATATATCGACAATGTCTACGATGAACATTTCATGGCTTTTAAAAAAGAAAGCGGCACACAGATATATCGAAGCAGCGGCAAAGCTCATTAATATAAAATTAACAGGGCGATCGCAAAATACAATAGGAATAAATATAATCAGGGCAACTATCATTATGCCAGGTTCATTAGGGCTAAAGACAATTCCAATAAAGCATGCCAGCGTAAGCAGAATTATCTCAAGAGCATATGCAAGAGGATATACTAATTTCCGCAGCTTTTTCTTAAAAACTATGGAAAGCAGAAATATGACAAGAGAAACAAGGGCGGAAAAAATATAAGCTTTTCTGTTTATGGCAAGAGACGGTATTGCAAATGAGCATAGAGAAATAATAACGGCAATTATGCATATAAGTGAAGAATACATCATCACACTGCGTCTGTTAAGCCTTATAAAAGCAGGCATTGCCTTTTCATATTCTTGTTTTGAAAGACCAGCATAAAGCAGTATGTTCTTCAGCTCTGTCCAAAAATTCACAAGCGCCTCCCGCAAGGCCAGATTTTTGCCGTCTTCTATTTAAGCGCGGAACACATATTTTACAATTCCGTAATTTATATTATATTTTCTAAATACCGATGAAAAGCCTTCAAAAAAATAATTTTTATAAATAAAAAAAAGCCTCTGTATACAGAGGCTTTTTAAACAAACTATTCAAATGTTATCCAATAAATATCATCGCGTGATACGAGATGGAATACATTCTTTGAAGAGCCCATGTCAAATCTTACAGACTTGCGTGTCGTAGCCAGCTGCTCTTTTGTCCCGTCTTTCTTTAACTGCGAAAGAGCGTAGGAATTGCCTCCATCCTTCATTTCAACGACAAAAACCCTTCCGTCTTCAGGGAAAACTCCGCCAAAAACATCGCCCTTTGCAATAGTTTCATGGGAAGCGGTTCCTTTTACGCTTCTAAGCTCTCTTGAATTTCTAGCTGAGGTCTGCTTTCCTTTTTCATAAGGAGCGGCAATATAAAAGACAGTCCCGTCAGACATTCTCGATGCGACATATTCAAAATTGCCTCTGAAAATAGAGTCAGCAACTCTTGCCTTACCGCCTTCGAAAGTAACAAAGAAAGCCTTTTTTGAATTTTTCATGATTAATGCATAACGATTCAGTCCTGTAATATTTATTTCCTCCGTAGAGAGAGGCTCGTCAATTACAGCTCCGAATTCCTTTATTGCCTTTTCCCCAGCTGTCAGCAATTCAGACATCGACATTCCCTTTGTCATCTTGTTGCTCTTGACATTAAAAAAGACAGGAACCATATTTACGGATTCTTTAGAACCGTCTTTAATTTTCATTTCATGGAAGACTGAAGCGACATTATTGTCATCTATAAACATAAGAGGAGAATCCTCTGTGGAATTTCCTCCAAGCAACTGGAAAATAGAGAGACCTTCCTGAGAAGAAGAGGGATTCGTATAAGCAACTGTCCACTTATTTGCCTCTATGTCAAGTATATGAAGCTGAGCCGGATGACGGCTGAAAGCTGCCGCATACTTTGCATTAGGGCTTATAGCAACCCACTTGTTGTCATAATTAAAAGGGCATTTTCCCTTCTTAATGACCTTGTTTGATGACGGGTTGAAAAGAGCCCAGCAGAGATCCCTTGTCTTTGACTTTGAATCTCTTGTAAGCATAAATAATTCGCCCGTATTGGATGCGGTTGAAGAAAGAGGCACATTAACAGCATGCTTGTCAACAACAGAAGAAAGCCTTGATCTGTTTATAGTACCCTTTGATTTGACTTTAGCATCAGCAATGCCAAAAGAAGAGAATAAGAATGCGCAGACGCCGAGACCGGCAACAAATGATTGAATCTTCAAAAGTTCCTCCAATAAAAACAAAGGGGAAGATAAGAACTTTTCTAAATCCTCCCCTTTTTCATTATCTATTCAGCTATTATAGAAGCCATCACTCTTACTGAGCGACTGTAGGCCACCAAGACCACATTGTATGGGTCTGACCGTCTGCGGTCTCATACTTGCCGACGAAGTTCTTCTGATCGGTGTAGAGCTTTGTTACATTGTATTCAGAAAGCTGATGGAGCTCACCGGGATCGGATACGCCGTTTCTGTTGGAATCGATCCAGAGCATTATGCCGTTAAGCTCGTTGCCTTCGACAACGCCGTTACCGTCTGCATCACAGAGGGTTGCGAGCTTGTCAAAGCCGTTTGCATATCCGCCGAGGTTTCCGAAGAGCTCGGTAACGCCATTGATCTCTCCAGCCTTAGGCATGCAGAGGAATGCATCAGGATTCTCAGACATCCATTCGCACTGGTCAGCGATTCCGTCGCCAGTGAAGTCGAACTTGGAAGCATATTCGCCGTAGAAATTAGGAGTATGGGCAAGCCATTCATTCTTAGCGGCAGTAATCTTTCCGGTACCATTGATGTCGAGCACGAGAGGATCATTGTCATAGTGGAACTGGCTGTAGTTCGTATCAGTTCTGGTGCTGTTGATGGTTGTGGTATTTGTTATGGTCTTTGTCATAACGCCGTCAATCATCTGGTAAGCAACTGAAGTGCTCTGATTTACCGTGTAGTCAGTCTTTCCTACCTCTGTCCAGTAACTCCAATAGCTCGTTGTGCCTCTTGCGTTCATAGAAGAGAAATTGACCTGAGGAAGGGTAACGTTTACTGTCGTTACAACCGTAGGATTCTCTATGCGGTTGTTTATGACCTTTGTTGCCTTCATCCTGTTAACCGTTGCTGCGTCTGTTGCTGCTGCGAAAGACATAGCTACTATTCCAGCGATTGCGATTGTCCAAAGTTTCTTCATAACTTTAAACCTCCTATGTTTTTTTCTATTTGTATTATAAAAAACGAATGTTAACAAAATATTGCTTTTTCTTTACGAATCAGACTCATTTTTATTACAAAACATTACATTTTTATAATCCGTCCTACCAAACGACTTAAAAGCAGAATTAATTAAAGCTCTATGCTGCAGCCGTCACATTCAACGGCAAGCACTTTTGTTGAATCAGCATTTCTTCCATCAATCTTTACAGAAAATCCGCAAGTGAAATAATTGCTGTCATAAGCTTCTCCTGCAACATCCTTTATAAAGTGAAAAAGAGACATTGAAACAGGTATTTCAGAAGAGAGTTCGGTACCATTCACGCAAATAGTGACAGAAATCTTTTCCTTCTCCCCTTTGGCAGTCATCACAAGCTCTTCAAGACACTTTTTTATATACTGATTATCAGACTCTTCACAGGAAATTCCGGCTATAGACTTCTCATAATCAAATTCATCGGCAATAGAAAACTCGCCTACAAAAACAGGAGATTCATTTTCATGAGATACGGCTATCCTCATTATATCTTCATTAAACAATACAGCCCCGGAGATCCTATGGTATCCTGCTTTAACGCACTTGCCGCTAAAATCGCAGTATTTGTCCGGAACATTTACAGAGCAGACAATATCACCGTCTGAAAAAGAATTGAAAAATTCCGATATGGGAAGCTGTTTTTCAATGCCACTGGAAATAAGTCTTACGGAAGCGCCAAAGCAACAGAGGGCATTGCCGATAAGCGTATTATTCGAACAAGAGAAGCTG
>JAKSUM010000088.1 GCA_024409025.1 bacterium
TTGAGAGCATATCCGCAGTTCTTTCAATCAGAGACTCCGTCTCGGATTTTATCTTCCTGTACTCTCTGTCTATTTCATCAGCTGTCTCTCTGGGCGGAGGCTCAATCCTGTTCTTAATTATCTCATTAACAAAAAACCTGTAAGCGGAATCCATAGGAATACGGCCGGAAACAGAGTGAGGCTGCATAAGATATCCCATATCCTCAAGCTTTGCCATCTCATTTCTTATTGTAGCAGAGCTGCATTGCATTCCGGCAACGGAAAGAATAGCTCCCGAGCTTACAGGTTCCCCTGTCCTAACAAATTCCTGAATAATAATCTCAAGTATTTTTTTCTGTCTAAATGTCAGCTCAGGAAGATGATTCAGCATTTTTCACCTGACCTTAGCCTCAGCCGGAATTCTTGCAGCAAGCTCAGAAAATACGGCCGGAAGCGATTTTTTCAATAAAGAAGCATCAATAAGAACAGCATGCGAATCAGATTCAAAACGCACGCGCTCTTTTCTTAAAAACATAAAGCATCCTGCTGAGACTTTCCTTCCATTCTCATAAGCAAAGCCGCCTGACGACTTCACGAAAGAATTTTTTATTAATGCCGAATCTCCGGCGTCATAATCCTCAAATCTGACAGAAGATGCAATTTCTAAAATAACGCTCTGGGAAAGACCTTTCATAATATCGTAGGAAAGAAGCTCTGATTCAGCCCTAAAAAGAAACGCGGAGCTTTCAAAAATATGTTCCTGCTTTAAGAAGGCATTGAAAAGTTTCCTTTTAATGAGCATAACCTCACAGTCTGAGAGCGCTTTTATATATATGTCAGCTCCAGCTCCAGGAGCATCGCCACATTTAAAAACCTCTCCATTATCGGAAACAAGAGTGCCTGAAACAACAAAAGCAAGCACCTCTGAAAGCCTTACTCTTTTTCCCTGTGACAAACGAAGCATTCTCCCATTAGCCATAAAGGCTTTACGCCAGAACGGACCGGCCTTAGACATAAAATATCCGGAGAATAAATCACACGCCTTGTCAACGGCAATAGGCATATAACCTCTCTCCGCAATAAATGTCCGTCCGAAAAATCCTAAATTTTCAAAAAATTCCCCGTTATTGCCGCCTACCGAAATATGATTAAGAACCATCTTTCTTCTGCAGCTTTCAGGAAGCTTGGAAAGCTCTTTAATGTCAGGATGTACAGCAGGACCTCCGGCATCCATAAATATAAAGTCAGACGAATCATACGGAAGAGAATTTATCTTATCATAATCATAGGAAGAAACAATTCCCTTTTCCATCATCTCTTTAAGCGAAGAGCCCCATGCAGTATCCCCAGACACCAGAATCCGATCATTAACCTTAACGCCGACACATGGGATTGAATGGACAGTCTCATGAAACTCAAATGATATTCCGTACAGCTCCTTTCGCTCTCCAGGAACTACAGGTATAAAATTAATGCCCTTTCGGAAGAGACGCGAGGGCATTCCAAGAATAGCCGAAGACTTTGCGACAAAGGAATCAAATATCTCTCGAGTCGTCATAAGGTTTATTCCATTATGGGTGACAATCGCATCAAGGAATGCGGCATGATCATCATGATTATGAGTTATAATCCACAAAGGAACAGACGAAGGATCTATTCCGACACTCCTCAAAAAACGTCTCTGCCATGCATTCCCGTCAATACATATCGGCATGAAATCTGCCCATATTACACAAGAGGTATCCTCTTCATATGGGGAAAATCCGCTTCCGGACCCGATTACGGTAAGACCTGACTTCAAATTACCACATGCATTCGATTTCAAAAACCCAAATAAAGGCTCAGAATAGGAATGCAGGACTATATTGGCATATTCCATGCATCCGTCAGACTCAAACTCAAAAGAGCATGGACCTGTCTTCCTTACTATTATGCCTCCAGCGTCAAATCCATCTCCCTCTGCAGAGACAAAAAAGACATTGTCATTGACTGTCTTTTTACTTCTAAAAAAATCATCATATCCGGCAAATTTTTTTACGGACGGATCTGATATCCACTTTGGCTTGGAGACATTTTTCAGGAAAGGCGACGTCTCACCTATAATAGACCTCTGCCGGCTGCAGGCATCCCTGCTTCCGATTATATTCATTCTATCAGATGAATGTCGTCCGTATATGAAATCAGCTATCGGAAATTCTGTAGCGGCAAGATTAATCCCATATTGAAAAAACATATCGGGCACGGCAATATTTGCCGGCATATCGATATGTTTTGATTTAAGAATTTTTATGATATCGGAAGGGCATCCGGCCATAACCGAACACCTTTCCGACGATATTATATAACAGCCATCTGTTATTTTTTCTTTCTTAAGCATTTAACTACTTGGCAGGAGCCTCATCCTTGTCTGAAGTTACGGACTGTGAGGCTGAAGCAGGCTGGGATTCCGTCTTGCCATTATTATTCATGCCGAAGAATATTCCGGCAAGAATTAAAATCGCAATCAGAATCCAAACCCAAACAGGCATACCGCCCTTATTATTAGAAGCGGCAGGCATCTGAGGAGCTGAAGGCTGAGCAGGAGCCGCAGGCTGAGCAGGAGCCGCAGGCTGAGCAGGAGCTGCAGGCTGTACCGGAGCTGCAGGCTGAGCAGGAGCCGCAGGCTGTACCGGAGCTGAAGGCTGAACAGGAGCTACAGGCTGTACAGGCACTCCAGGTCTTGGAGAAATAGCCTGCCCCTGAGTCTGGGCTGAAGGCTGAGCCGGCATTCCAGGTCTGGGAGCTCCAGGCTGAGGAGCTCTCGCAGGCTGAGCAGGGGCTGAGGGCTTCTGTTCCGGTGTACCGGATATCTTTCCCTGAGCCGGATTATAGTCAAGAGCGCCGTTCTTTATCCTGCTGAGATCAGTAATAAGCTCTTCACAGGTATTATATCTCTTGTCCTGCTTGATATTTGTCGCTTTAGCAACAAGGCTTGTCCATACAGCATCCAAATCCTTCCTTACATCGGAGATCTTGGGAAGTATAAGCGAAGACGTCGGATCCTTGCCAGTAAGCATCTGGAATGTAATCATTCCTATTGAATATATATCAGAACGAGGATCGGACTGCCCTTTTCCAAGAGCCTGCTCAGGAGGATTATAGCCTCTTGTTGAAACAACGACCGTATCCTTTACCTTGTCCGCCTTATAAGTTCTTGCCGCCTCATACTTTGTAAGGAAAAGATCTCCGTTGGCATCAACATATATATTCTTAGGCTGAAGATCCCTGTATATAACAGGAGGCTCCTGAGAATGGAGATAACTGATTATAGGAAGAAGCTTCGCAAGAAACTTAAGAGTGTCATCTTCTGAAAACTGTCTTCCAGGAGCGAGAACAGTATCAAGAGATCTTCCCTCACGATATTCCGTTATTATTATATTTTCATTGGAATTGCTTATATGCTCAACAAAGACGGGAAGCCCCTTATGACGCAGCTGCTTAAGCATGCTGAGCTCTTTAAATATGAATTTCTGAGACTGTTCTATCTGTTCCGGATTATCCTTATAAATAGGAATTATTCTAATCTGGAGAGTCTTATCTGTTTGTAAATCTTTGCCCTTGAAGTAAAATTCATAATCATTCTGGCTTGGAAGCTCTTCCAACACCTTATATCTATCATTGTATACCTTATTCCTATACTCATTCGACATTTTTTTACCTCATTGCTCTGGCAATTTTTGCGGAAAAACAAAACTGTTAATCCTTTTCTTTTTATTGTGAATTTGCTTTATATATAAATAAATCCTTTTTTACATAAGCCCCAATAATGTTAAAATTTTGTTAACATCATACTATTCAAACAATATGTTGCATTTTAATTTAAAATGTTCTATTATTACGGCACAAATGAGGAGAAAAAATGCAGGAATATATATCGATCAGAGGCGGAAGAAGCCATAATTTAAAAAACATAAATACTGACATACCGTCAAGAAAATTAACAGTAATCACCGGAGTATCAGGTTCAGGTAAATCAACGCTTGCGTTTGATACAATATACGCCGAAGGACAGAGAAGATATGTAGAATCGCTGTCATCATACGCAAGACAGTTTTTAGGGCGAATGGATAAGCCTGAAGCAGACTCAATAGACGGACTCTCGCCGGCAATAGCGATAGATCAGAAAGGCATAAATTCAAATCCGCGCTCGACAGTAGCGACAACAACCGAAATATACGACTGCCTGCGTCTCCTTTATTCAAGGATAGGAACGCCATACTGTCCGAAATGCGGAAAAAAAATAACGTCAATGACGGCTGCGCAGGCGGCATCATTAATATCTCAGGCATTTACGGCAGGAACAAAGTACATGCTTATGGCGCCTGCAGCAAGAAACAGGAAAGGCGAATGCTCCGCAATCATACAGGAAATCTTTTCAAAAGGATACTCAAGGATCATGGCTGACGGGAAAATATATACGTCAGATGATGAAATAAAGCTGGAAAAGAACAGGAAGCATTCCATATATATTGTAATAGACAGGCTGATTTCAGACGGGCTATGTAGCGAAAGACTCCTGTCCTCTTGCGAGACGGCATTCAGAGAAGGACAGGGATTATTCACAGCCCATTCTGACGGAAGAGAGATAACATGCTCCGAAAAACTTTCATGTCCTGACTGCGGTATCTCATTGAACAGTTCCGAACCATCATTCTTTTCATTCAATTCCCCGTCAGGAGCATGTCCTGAATGCTTCGGTATCGGATTTATATCAGAACCGGATGAGGAGCTTATCATACCCGACGATTCAATATCCCTTCAGGACGGGGCTATAGTACCATGGGGCTCTCTCAAGGAAGGTGGCTCAAGCGGTAAGGGACAGTATTTCTGGGCAAGATTCAAAACACTTGCAAAGAAAGCCGGAATAAGGATTGACATCCCTTTCAGGGATCTGGACAGAAGCACGAAGCATTATCTTCTCTACGGAAACGGAGGAAATACAATATATACAGAAGATCCGGAATCATTTGAGGGATGCGTAACCCATATCAAAAGACGACATGACGAAACTGAATCCGGACTGGTCAGAGATTTTGCAGAACAATTTATGACAACCTGCCCATGTCATGCCTGCAAAGGCAAAAGACTCAGGCCTGAAGCCCTTTCCGTAAAAATAAACGGGCTAAGTATAGCTGATCTCTGTGAAAAGACATCAGAAGAATGCATGGAATTCCTGAAAAAAGCTCAATTCAGAGAAAAAGAAAAAATAATTGCAGAGCCGATATTAAAGGAAATATATGCAAGACTTGAATTTTTTAAAAAAGTAGGCTTGGAGTATCTTACTCTGAACAGAACATCATCTACACTGTCCGGCGGCGAGTCACAGAGGATAAGACTTGCAACACAGATAGGCTCTGGGCTTACAGGAGTACTTTATGTCCTTGACGAGCCAAGTATTGGACTTCATCAGAAGGATAATGAGAAGCTTATATCTGCAATGAAATCACTTAGGGATTTAGGGAACACAGTCATAGCAGTCGAGCATGATGAGGATACCATGAGAGCGGCAGACTGGATAATAGACATAGGTCCCGGAGCAGGAAACGGAGGAGGGAGAATAATGGGCAGCGGTACAGCAGAAGATCTTGAAAAAATTCCCGAATCCATAACAGGCCAATACCTGTCAGGAAGAAAAAAGATACCGGTTCCTGATAAAAGAAGAAAATTATCAGAAAAGCGAATAAAGATAATAAAAGCCTCAGAAAACAATCTAAAAAACATAGATGTTGAGATCCCTCTGGGAGGACTTATCTGTGTATCCGGAGTATCAGGCTCAGGCAAATCAACTCTTGTAAATGATATTATCTACAAGGCAGCAGCAAGGAAGCTGAACAGATCGTCTGAAAAACCAGGAAAGCATGATCAATCGCCAATAGGGAGGACCCCAAGATCAAACCCTCTTACATATACAGGGGCATTCACTCAAATAAGGGAAATATTCTCGTCAACAAAAATATCAAGAATGAGAGGATATAACTCTGGAAGATTCAGCTTTAATATGAAGGGAGGACGGTGCGAAGCCTGCCAAGGAGACGGAATAATAAAAATAGAGATGCACTTTCTTCCAGACGTATATCTCAAATGCGATGAATGCGATGGAAAAAGATATGACAAATCAACGC
>JAKSUM010000089.1 GCA_024409025.1 bacterium
TTCCCGCATATTGTAAATTCTTTTTTAGACTCTGCGGCAAAATCATCTGCAGAGCATAGGCCTTTTGCTGCGAATATTTCAGCAATCTGAGCTGCAGTAAGGCCCTCCGGCACAGTTACTAAATTTAATACAACAGTTCCCTTTTCAAGTATTGCGATTATTTCAGGTACTGAAAGGGATGAATCAATCATATACCGTCCCGGCATAATTCTTCCTGATGGCAGATATTTTCTCAATGCCAGCCTGAATACGTTTTCATCTCTTATTATTCCGGACTCTTTCAGAATTTCCGCAGTGTCCCTTCCTGATGCTCCTTCAGGAATTACGATTTCTTTTGTTTCTCCGTGCGGAATTCCTTTCAGATTCTCTGTAAAGTACATATATCCGGCAGCCGCTGACGCTATTGCAAGAGATATGAGGATAAATATGATTTTTAGCGCGGTCTTAATCATGAGGCTCTCCGATTATTCTCTTTATCTCTGATATTATCAGTTGCATCTCTTCAAAGGAGAGCATTTCGCCGCTTTCTATTTTTTCCACATAGTCTGTCAGATCTTCCGAACGCTTGATTATAAGGTCAAGAGCTTCCTTCTGGTGCTGGGCTATCAAATCTGCCTTTTCGTCTTTTCTGTATCTTCCGGATGTAAGCTTTTTTATTATCCTCATTGCTTCGGTTTCGGCTGCCACGTCTTCTGATATTACCGAGTAAAATGGCGACTCTATTATGACGTTTACGCAGTCAATCCCTCTCTGAGCCGCTTTCCATGCAAGATAAAGGTTTATGCTCGGAGCTTCCTGAGGCATCCCTGGCATTGTTGAAAATTCCTTGTTTTTTATATTCTTGAATTTCTCATTGAATCTCTGCCTGCATTGCTCGCTGTTAAATATAAAAAGGCTTTTGCGCGGATGCCTGTGGCTTGTCTGAGCCGGTATGCAGGAAATCGTGTATATGCATGAGATTGTGCCGCAGTCCTGCAGTATGTTAAGCATTCCGTCTATGTATTCGCTTTGACAGAATTCGGGCTTATTGCCAAAGAAAAAGATGTTGCCAGGCCTTTTGCCGCTTTCAAGAAAGACTGAATCGTTTCTTTTCAGACCTCCGGGATTGAGATCAATGCCTTCTGTCGGCCTGAATTCCGGAGAGCCGAAAACTATAAACGGCCGCAGATCTTCGGATTCGTCAATCATTTTCATAAGCACCTTTGTGCCGTTGGGATCATCCTGCCATAGTATTATGGCTGGAGAATTTTCGGCTACAGGAAAGCTGTCAACCTGTTTGCGGATTTTGTATCTGCGTTTCATTTGTCGTTCTCCTGTCTGAAGAAGCTTTCTATGTCGACAATGGCCTGTTTTACATCCTCTTGGGTCAGCTCTTCGCTTTTATCTGATAACGGACTTCTATTTTCACATATCTCTGACAAGCCTTCATTATCCTGTACGTCCCTGTTTTCCATGATGTCCTCAAAAACCTTGTCAAGATTTTTAAAATCAGGTTTTTTCTTTAGAAGCTCTATACCTTTAAAAATGCTTCTTCTTTCTTTTGGAGGCAGCGAGCTTTTGAAATTCGACATAAGTGTTTCGATTTCTCTGTCTGAATCCTTAATCATTGCATCAATCTCCTGATAATCAAAAGTTATGCCTGTTGCTGCCGCAAATGACTTCAGGATGCTTTTTGATGCCTTTGGATATGGAGACGGGAGGCTCTGAAGGTAAATAGGTACCTCTCCTAAAAGTACGCTGGCCGTCAGCTCTCTGTCTGATGCGGCATACGGAAGTATGCCGTTCATTCCTGTTATGAATGCCGTCTTAGGATGAAGAATGTCTTTTAGCCCGTACTCTCCGGACAGGGTCATATTGAGCTCCGTCATCTTGAAAGGATCGTTTGAGCCCCATGCCGTTCCTGAGTCCATTGAATGATGTATCATCGTAAAAATGCCGCCGGCTGTGAATATTTCCCTGCAGCCTAGAGATTCTGCGGCATCAAGGATTTTGCAGGCGTACTGGTATGCCGGATTTGATGATGCCGGCATTTCCTTTGTTATTGGAAATTGGAATTTTCCAGGGAAGATTATAAAATTTTTGCCCTGATATTCTGCGGAGTAAAATATGCTTTCAGGAAATATCATCTGCTTAATGACATTGTTCTCTATTATTATTCCTGAAGGATATATATATTCTGACGAGTCTATTTCCGCAGCAGGTCTTGCATCCATAGCTTTTATAAGGAATTCGGCAGCAAGATATCCGGCCTTGCCGACGCCTTCCCAGGCTGCAAACATTATTGCGTTACGGCTTTTGGCGCTGTCTTTTCTGCTCTTTCTTATCATAAGGCGAAATCCTCCGTTCGCTCTGTTGCTGTCGCATATTTATTGCTTTTAACCGCCCGATAGGCTGAAGCCTTGGAGCTCCTGCTTATAGCGCCTCTTGACTGAATACTGGAGTGCATTGTCTGTTTTTGCTATAGGTCTCTGCAGTCGTTATGACAGGCTACTTTTATAGACTGCCGTTTTGTGACTATAAATCCTTATGCTCCAAGAGACTGAGCTTAATGGCGGGATTGTTTGAAATTGATCCTTTCTAAAAAAGGATTCAAAATCCCTTTTTATATTACTAATATATTATTCGGACAATAAGGGGATTTTTTTTGTGCTTCGGAGAAAGATACATCAGCAGTGATTTGCTGATTACTACAAACGATGGAGGAGATATGTCTGTAAAAACAACAGTCGAGTATATGGGCGATTTGGGATGCAAAGCACTTCATGAACAGTCCGGCTCTATTATAGAGACAGAGGCCCCCCTTGACAACAATGGCAGGGGAACAAAATTTTCCCCGACTGATCTTGTATGCGCTGCGGTAGGCTCATGTATGCTTACGATAATGGGCATTACTGCAGACAGGGAAAAGATTAATATAAAAGGCGCTAAGGCGCTTATAACAAAGGAAATGGCCTCTGATCCGCGCAGAATAGGAAGGATTGACGCCGTTATCGTGATGCCTAAGGGAATTTCCTTGACCGACATTCAGAAGAAGAAATTTGAAAATGCTGCTAAGACATGCCCTGTAAAGGCCACGCTTCATCCGGATACGGAAATTAACATTATTTTTGAATACTGATAGAAAGGCTTTCTGTAAATGGCTGATGATGCTTATAAAATAATATTTTCGATGGTCAGGGTTAATAAGCTTTATGATAAGAAGACCGTCATAAGAGATATATCCTTGTCTTTTTTTTATGGCGCCAAAATAGGCGTAATCGGATTGAACGGAGCAGGAAAAAGCACGCTTCTGAAAATTATAGCCGGAATTGAAAAGGATTTTAATGGTGAGGTCGTTTTCGCTCCGGGATATTCCGTAGGTCTTCTGCCTCAGGGGCCTCCGGTCGATCCTTCTAAGACTGTAAGGGAGGTTATAGAGGAAGGGCTTTCGGACATAACCTCTGCTCTTGCAGAGTATGATGCCATAAACGAGAAGCTCGGAGAGGATATCTCTGAAGATGAGATGAATTCGCTTCTTGAGAGGCTTGGAGAGGTTCAGGACAGGATAGATACGGTGGATGCATGGAATCTTGATGCAAAGATAGAGACGGCGGCGGATGCTTTGGGATGTCCTCCTCTTGATATAAAGACGGCAAATCTTTCCGGAGGCGAAAAAAGGAGGATTGCCCTCTGCAGGCTTCTTCTTCAGCAGCCTGATATTCTTCTTCTTGATGAGCCTACAAATCATCTTGACGCCGAATCCGTTCAATGGCTTGAACGGCATCTCAGGGACTATAAGGGCACTGTTATTGCGGTAACGCATGACCGTTATTTCCTTGATAATGTTGCCGGATGGATTTTAGAGCTGGACAGAGGTCATGGCATACCTTGGAAGGGCAATTATTCATCTTGGCTTGAGCAGAAGGAGAACAGGCTCAGGGTAGAGGAAAAGGCAGAGTCTGACAGGCAGAAGACTCTGAAAAGAGAGCTTGAATGGATTAGGATGGCCCCTAAGGCAAGACATGCTAAATCAAAGGCAAGGATATCCTCGTATGAGAGGATGGTTTCTGAAGAGGTTGAAAAAAGGGCAAGGGATATGGAGATTTACATCCCTAACGGCCCAAGGCTTGGAGATTCGGTAATTGAATTTGAGCATGTGACCAAGTCGTTCGGCGACAGGATTCTTGTTGAGGATCTTTCGTTCTCTCTTCCTCCGGGAGGAATTGTCGGAGTTATAGGTCCTAACGGAGCAGGAAAAACTACGCTTTTCAAAATGATAACCGGAGAGGAGCAGCCTGATTCCGGCTCTATAAAGCAGGGCGCTTCTGTAAAACTGTCCTATGTAAATCAGATGAGAGATGAGCTTGATCCTCAGGATAATGTCTGGAAGAGCATATCCGGAGGAAGCGACACTGTAATGCTTGGAAAATTTGAAATGAATTCAAGAGCCTATGCAGCAAGATTTAATTTTACCGGACAGGATCAGCAGAAGCTTGTTGGAATGCTCTCTGGAGGAGAAAGAAACAGGGTTCACCTTGCCAGAATGCTGAAATCCGGAGGCAATGTGATTCTTCTTGACGAGCCTACGAACGACCTTGACGTTAATACGCTAAGGGCTCTTGAGGATGCACTTGAGAATTTTGCAGGCTGTGCGGTTGTCATAAGCCATGACAGGTGGTTCCTTGACAGGATTGCAACCCATATTCTTGCTTTTGAAGGAGACGGCAGGGCTTATTGGTTTGACGGCAATTTCAGCGAGTACGAAAAAAATAAAAAAGAGAGGCTTGGAGATGATTCCGAATCACATAGAATCAGATACAAGTCGCTAACGAGAGATTAACGGATTTTTATCTTGAAATGACAAAGCCCGCCGCCTGACACAGGCGGCGGGCTTTGTCATTTCAAGATAATTTATATTGCGAAAATTTGATTTTGCAGAACTTCGGAATGTGCTTTTTGATCGCCCTTTGGCAATAATGGGGAAATACCCTCGCTTCTTAAGAATCCGACGCTTCATAAGTGTCTGATGTTTAATTCTGCAATGTGAACTTTTTTGCATTGATTAAAGGATTTAAGGGATTTGTGAATAAATGTTATTAGATTGAATATATGGTATTATTGCATATTTTATGCTTATTAAAAAAAGTATTAAGGTGGTGCAGGGGAAATGGCTGATAATATAAGTGCTCTCCAGGAGCAAGCTGAAGCTTGCAGGGCAAAGCTTGATCTGGATAATGCTAAGGGCTGCTACGATAATATTCTTGAAATTGATCCGGAGAATGCTAAGGCCTGCAGGGAGATTGCGAAAATTTGTTCTTTGCGCGGCAAATTGCAGGAAGCTATCGAGAAATATGTAGAGCTCCTTGAAATTTATGAGAAAGCAAAGGATTTCAAGAACGCTCTTGACGTTGCCGATCTTCTTAAAAGAATAGATCCTCAGAATTGTGTATGCAGAGTGCATGCCATACAAATCTATAAGGAAATGCATGATACCTCTGCGGCTGTAAAAGGCTATCTTGAGCTTGCAGGACTTTATGCCGAGCTTGGAGAGGGTGATGAATCTGTCAGCCTGCTGAAGAAGGCTAAGGAGATAGATCCTTCGGATCTTGATATTACCGTCGCTATTGCTGAATTCTACATGAATCAGGGGCAGATGAGCGAGTCCGCAAACCATTTCAGGGCTGCTGCTTACGCTTTTCTTCAGAAGAGGGATTTTGAAAAGGCTCACCAGCTTTTCAGCAGAGTCAAGCTTCTTGTCCCTAATGATATAGAGCTGCTTCTCATACTTGGAAACCTTAATTATATGCTTGGCCGAATCGATGAGGCTGCAATAGATTTTAGAAAAGCATTTACTCTTGATTTGACAAATGTGGATGCTCTTATGGCATATGGCTGCGTTCAGCAGATTAAAGGTCAATACAGGGACGCAAAGCTTGCTTTTACAAAGATTCTTGCTGTTAATACAAGCGATATAACCGTTATTGAAAAGCTTGGCGAGGTTGAACAGCTTACCGATAATGAGGAAAGCAGGGCTGAGGCTATAAAAAATTACCTTCTTGCCGCTTCCGCATATGAACAGATGGATGACAAGGACCATGCCATAAGGCTCTACAGAAGAGTTCTTAAGCTGTCT
>JAKSUM010000009.1 GCA_024409025.1 bacterium
TATCCGGCAAGCTCGTAGTCAAGAGACGCATAGCCCCTTGTCACGGATTTGAGCCTGTCAAAGAAATCGGTAATAATCTCTCCGAAAGGAAGCTCATATGTCATCATGAATCTTCCGTCCATGTACGAGACCATATTCTTATAGACTCCCCTCTTGGACTGGCAAAGCTCCATAACCGGACCGACAATGTCCTCCGGAACGATAATTGAAGCCTTCACAACCGGTTCCTCTATATGGTCAATCTTCACGGGATCCGGAAGCTCTGACGGGTTTTCTATGTTTATGTGGGATCCGTCTGTCAGGAACACCTTGTAAACCACCGACGGGGCTGTGGCTATGAGGCTAAGTCCGTATTCCCTTTCCAACCTCTCCTCAATAATCTCCATATGCAGCAGTCCGAGGAATCCGCATCTGAAGCCGAATCCGAGGGCAAGGGATTTTTCCTGTTCAAAGACAAGGGCGGCATCATTGAGCTGAAGCTTTCCCAAAGCCTCCTTCAATGTCTCATAATAGACATTTTCAATCGGATAAATTCCGCAGTAGACCATCGGGAGGACTTCCCTATAGCCAGGCAGAGGCTCGGATGCCTCATTTCCGGCAAGAGTTACCGTATCTCCAACCCTCGTGTCCCTGATGTCCTTAATCTGGGCTATTATGTATCCGACGTCACCGGCCTTTAGATCCTCAGTCTTCTTCATTTCAGGAGTAAAGATTCCGACCTCATCAGTCTCATACGATTTTCCGTTTGACATAAGCTTGATGAAGGATCCTCTCTTTACGGTGCCGTCAACTATTCTGACAAACAGGACAACGCCTCTGTAAGGATCATACTGCGAATCAAAAACCAGAGCCCTCAAGGGCTTTGTCTCATCCCCCTCAGGGGCAGGAAGCCTTTCAACCAAAGCCTCAAGAACGCTCTGAGTGCCAATGCCTTCTTTTGCTGATATCAGCAGGGCATCATCAGCAGGAAGAGCAAGTATATCCTCGATCTCGCCCTTTACCCTGTCAGGATCAGCGATTGGAAGATCTATCTTATTTATAACAGGTATAATCTCAAGATTATTGTCAACGGCAAGGAAATAGTTTGCCATAGTCTGGGCTTCAACTCCCTGAGACGCGTCAGTAACAAGAAGGGCCCCCTCGCAGGCGGCAAGGCTTCTGGAAACCTCATATGAAAAATCGACATGTCCGGGAGTATCTATAAGATTAAGCTTATATGTTATACCGTCAGAATGCTTGTATTCGATAGTGACAGGATGGGCCTTGATCGTTATGCCCCTTTCGCGCTCAAGATCCATGTGATCAAGAACCTGATCCTCCATATCACGGCTTGCAATTGTATTTGTAGCCTCCAAAAGCCTGTCTGCAAGCGTTGACTTTCCATGATCGATATGGGCGATAATGCAGAAATTCCTGATTCTGCTCATTCTTTCGTTCATAAAACAAAACCTCTTCCGGCGCCAGCCGCAATCACCAGGCTTCCGCGCATTTGCCTAAAAGAAAAAGATTCATTAAAAGCAAAAGAATATCCTTTTTTAGCACTATGTCAATTTTAACCGCCATAGAAAAACAAAAAAGGCCCTGCAGAAATCTGCAGGGCCGAGCAAAGCTATTTAATATCTGTCGGCAGCTGATTGACCTTTATCTCAAATTTATCGGAGCCATGCGAAACCTTCAGCACTCCGCCTCTTGCGGCTCCCGTATCATTCTTGCTGACAGTTATGTATATGTAATCAGAATCATGAATAGCGGACATCCATCCGACAGTTGACGAAAGGATTATGTCTCCTCCTTCATACCCTACGCCTATCTTGTAGGAACTGTTTTCCTTTCCTACAGCAAGCTCCTTCTTTTCCAGAGCAAAAGTAGGAGGAAAAACCAGAGACTGCTTAACCGAGCTGCTTGTTGAGGAAGAGGTTGTCCCGGGAGGTATTGAGCCTGAATTTCTGGTATACATGGATTCCTTTGTAGCGTTGAAAGAAACAGTAACGGAACTGTTGTCACTCCTCCTCGATGAAGGGATCTTCCAAAGCCACATATGGCATGGGGTATATAGGCTGTGGCCGAGATTGGCCCCCTCATAAATACGCTGCCATTTTCCGCAGGCCCTGTTCTGCTTCGGGATGGCGTACTTATGGGTCCACTTCACTTCCTGTCCGAGAGAGGGAGAGGCTCCAAAGACCTCGACGTCCTGAACTGACCATGATCTGGTATCGGTGATTCCCCAATTCATAGAAAGGCCTGCTTCTATGCCCATTTCCGTGTCAGAACCCTTTTTGCCGATTGATCCCTTGACATCAGTGGCAAGTCCCCAGTTTGTCTGAGTCGAATATGAGGTGGTCTTATTTACAGCCGTGGGCGTCGGAGGAAGAGCAAGGAAGGAATCCGGCAGGGCAGTGCCATCAAGCTTAGTGGAAACAGAGAACTCCTTCATGTAATTGTCAACGCATTCTCCATTTCTGGAGGCTCCTCCGACCCAATGAGGCCCATTATAGCCGCCGCTACCGTCAATCATACACTCCTGCCTGAAGTACATATAGTCATCTCCGCCGTGTTGGAAGGTATGGACGCCGGTATAATACGTCTTTATGACAAAGCTTTTGCCCAAATTGTCGTTTGTAAGCGTTATGCAGTTCATAGAGGCTATCTCAGCTATATTATCCTTTATTGAAGCCCCAGCCAATGACTTTGACAATATCTGATCGCTCTCTTCAACTTTCCCATTTTCAGATTCAATCCAGTCCATCATCTGCTCATAGCATAAATCCTTATACTCGGGAATCTCAGAGGTTCCGTCATGAGTCTCAGGCTCTTTTTTCAGGAACTCGGAAGGCCTTCCGTCAAAATAGAAATTGATGACAGGCTCTCCGTCCTCGGAAATCCTGCAGAGCGCCTTATCCGCAGAATCAACATCACAGCTGAAGTAATTAAGAACATCCGCACTTTCCTCATTCTGCAGCCATGTCTCAGTTTTGCCCTCCTTCTTTAAGATAACAATAGAAGGCTGTATCTCATCATTATCAACCTTAAGCACAGAACCGTCTTCTCTCTGGAGGCATATCCTGCCTTCGGATTCAGCAGGAAGAATACTTTCGTCAAGAGTAAAATAAGGGTCGTCAAATCCTTTACATGGCAGGCTGAAGACCCTGCATGTTCCGGCATCGGCATCAATCCAAGCTATTTTTTCGCCAGCTTCAGCCTCAAGAAGATCAAGATTGGCATTATCCTTATGATGGATAAATGTGCTTATGCCTCCGGTCTTATTCTTCATAATTCCGAAAAGGGCATTCTTGGCGAATCCGCCGCCATCCGGCTCAGCCGTATCAAGCCCTAAAATCTTGCACATAGCAGCCTCGGAAGTATCAGTGGCGCCGTCAATAAAAATCGGATGATTTGCCTTAAATGACTTTACAAGAGCTTCTGATTTAAATCCGTTGGCTTTTATCCTTTCAAATTCGCTTTTTGACAGGAATATAGGTCCATAACTCTTTTCATCCCACATCACAGGATTGAAACCGGCATCCTTTAAAGCCTTAATATCCGCATCTCCCTTATAATAGAGCACATTTCCAGAAGGCTCAATCTTGGGCATAAATCCGTTTCCAGAATCAGAAGAGCTGCCGGAGCCTCCTCAGCCCGAAAGCAAAACGCACAGCCCGGCAGTAACAGCCATATTAATCAGAGATCTTTTCATAAGCATTATCCTCCATTTTATCCGTTAACGGAAAGATGATATGGCATCAATTTCAAAAGCAAAACCTTTAAAATTAGAAACCTCTTTAAGATATCACATATTTTTTAAAAAGTCAAGGCATAAAAGCAAAAAAAAAGCAAGGCTTAATGCCTCGCCGTTAATACGGATAAAAAGGATTTTACCAATACAATTCTATTTCTTTGCACCGGGGAATGCCTTCCATATCTTTATAGAAAGAATCAGTCCGACTATAGCAAACGGTATCATAAATACCGGCCAATAGCTCCATCCTGAACTCCATGCGAGCTGTTCATTGGCCCCCATGCTGGTAATCCTGCCAAGTGCAAATGCCTGAAATCCCGTTCCAAGATAGACAAATCCGTCAACAAGCCCTGTTGCGGTCGCAGCGGCCTTTTTACCTCCGAAATCCATAGTGGCGGTTCCGGACAGCATGCCATGAACACCGATTACGCATAATGACATGACCATCATAATAACTCCGACGGCAAGCTGGTTATCCCTAAGACAGAATACAAGGGCTATAACGCATACCAGCATTACCGCATAAAGCAATACGGCAGAAGGGCCTCTTCTTGAGCCGAAAAGCTTGTCGGATATAAATCCCGCGCACATGCCGCCGAGAATTCCCGCAAAGCAGAG
This sequence comes from bacterium, assembly GCA_024409025.1. Classification (GTDB taxonomy): domain Bacteria; phylum Vulcanimicrobiota; class CADAWZ01; order CADAWZ01; family CADAWZ01; genus JAKSUM01. The sequence goes on from JAKSUM010000009.1 coordinate 4,355, forward strand.
CAGAAGCCCCCAGTTGTCACAGAAGAAATTAGCGGCAGAGAAAGATGACGCATACTGTGGCATGGTTCCGAAATGATGCACAAAAAGCTTATACCAGTGCATAACGCTCTGACGCAGTATTCCAGAACAGAATTCAATGGACGCAATCGTAAGTATGATGGGATTCGTGAGCAGTTTTTTCATAAGGGCAAGTCCCTCAAGATTCTGCGAGCCTTCCTCTGTCTCGGAAGCGTCACCCAAATCAAATGCCGGAAATCCTGCCTCTTCGGGAGAATCCTTTACGGCGAACATTATGATAAAGAAGAATACAAGCAGTATGAATGCAGGTATAAAAAACACATACCATATCTGATCCACAGTCCCGTTTATATGGAGCAGAGCTCTCAGAGCCTGTTCAAGAACGCCGATATTCGGAGAAGGAACAGCTCTGGACGCCTCGACAATCATATCTCCCCAGTTGAACGCATAAAAAAGACCAAGAGAGATTAATGTTCCGAATATGCCTCCAAGAACCCCCCTTTCCTTTATGTTGAACCAGTGGGAGTTAACCTTAACGACGGCAACAGCTCCAAAGCTCTGGAAGTACATGTTAAGCGCGTACAGAATCATAAATGCCGTTACAAGCGTCTGAACGGCAAGTCCTCCGTTAAGGGCGGAATATAGGGCGCAGCCCATAAGGATATTCATAATCAGAGAGCCGGCAGAGCCTATCATTATGGCTTTTTTTCCGCCTATCTTCTCAGTCATCGGGCCGTTTATAAGAAAGGCGCATCCGTATACGACGGATCCGATTCCGAATATATCCCCAAAGCTCTGATTTGATATAAGATCTCCAAGTGAGCTCTTTGCAACGGTAAGATTATATCTCGCCATATACAGGAATGCATATGTAAGTCCGAGAGGAAACCAGTTAAAGAAGCATCTGATTTTAAAATCCCTTGAATGCTTCAGCGGATTATTCAGAAAATAAATCAAGATAACAGCGGCAAGAATCCCAACCATTATCACATTAGTGACAAGATCGCCCGAGCTGGGCGCAGGGACAGGCGCAGCGTTAGTATTCATAAAGATATTTAACCTCTTGTCTAAAAAAGAAATGGACCAATTATAACAATCAGTCCATTTCTTTTCCTGCAGCGGAGCATAATGTCTTTTCCGCTAAGAAAAGAAAACATGCATAATCCGCGTAATTACATAACTACATGCTCAAATTCAGCTTTGAATTCCTCTGAAGATACTCCCGCAGCCTGAGCAAGCCTTGCGAGCTTCTCATCATCAGCGAAATCTGTCTTTTTCAGGCGGATCATATATTCAAGAGCGATCTTGAATGAAAGGGAATTCGTGTCAACAAGCCTGACCTTTGTCTTTCCCGTCTCAGGATTCTTTATATCCTCGAACTTAATCGGAACGAGCTCGTCATGCTGAATGGAAATAAGGGCTCCGGAGCCGCCCTTTGAGAGATAATCTACGGCACCGTAGCCAAGATTTCTGGTATACTCGACGTCATAGGGGCAAGGATCGACGCATCTGAGCTCATATCCGAGCTTCTGATCGACGATTGTAGGCTTAAGTCCGAACCTGGCAAGCCTCTTCTTGACTTCTTCCTTTATTATTCCGCCCATATTGAGGTCTGCAAGTCTGAGATGGCCATGCTCGTCTCTGGGAAGCTCATGTCCTACAAGCTTTTCAACAACTTCTACATCGAAATGTTCAAAGAAGCCTTCAGCAAGGACGATTACGCCATAAGGATTGCCGTCAGCGTAGCGCTTTATGACTGTTCCGGTTATGGTGTCTATAAGGTTCTCTATTGTGAGCTTGCCCTTTGCCTTGAACTCTTCAGGAATAAGAGTAAGGGTAGCGGCGGCAGCCTTGCCGATTCCGAGAGCGAGATGTCCGGCCGTTCTGCCCATGGCAGTAACGATGAACCATCTTCCGGAGGTTCTTGCGTCTTCCATTATAGTAGAAAGGATTCTGGCGCCTTCGCCTCTTGCTGTCTCATATCCGAATGGGGGGATTCCCTGAGGAAGACGAAGATCGTTGTCAATAGTCTTCGGAACATGGGCGCAGTTCATATCATATCCCATTTTCTGGGCATACTCTGTTACGGATCTCGATGAGAATGCCGTATCGTCTCCGCCGATGGTTACGAGGAAGTTTACATCCATCTCAACAAGGGTCTCTACGACCTTTTTGAGCTTTTCTTCGCTCTTTGTCGGGTTTGCCCTTGAGGTTCTGAGTATGCTTCCGCCCATTGTATGGATTCTGCTGACCTTGGGAATCGTAAGGAATTCAACATTCTTCTTTCCCTTTTCAAGGTATGAGAAGCCTTCGTAGACGCCTATTACGGAAGCGCCCTTCTTTATAGCCTCGATTGTTACAGAGCTTATTACAGAGTTGATGCCAGGAGCCGGGCCTCCGCCAACTATGATGGCGAGCTTTTTGCCGCGCATGTCCTTAACTTTGATTTCGTTCATTGTTTTCTCCATGTTGTTTCTTGGATTTTGACATACTCCCCATAAGTGAGTTCAGGGGATTCTGGGATGGCAACGAACCCGGCCTGCTTAAACAACAGGTCTTAGAGTCCTATCCGCAACGGACAATGCCCTGCCCGTATCATATCAGTCTGTCTTAAACAAGCTTACGCTAATCCGGCAGACACGCCTTATATCCTCATGTCCAAAGTAAGGGGATTTACGTCACACATGATAATAATGCCTTTCGTTATTTCCCCAACAACAGGAAAAATTCCTGCATTATACATGCACGAAGGGCTTCTCTTTCGGCTACAAAAATGACCTGTCCGCAAAACCGTCATGATATTCAGTAAAAATACAGGTCCTGTTAACTCTTTATTAACAATAGGGCATCATTTTTTAACAAATAATTCTTACTTTATAAAACAGAAGGTCGTATCATTTAAACACAGACAACAGATAACGGAAGGATTTTAATATGAGAGACACGCTAATTGAAAAAATAAAAAAAACAGGCGTTAAATCACTTTCCCAAAAGGATCTCCTTACGGTAATAACGGGAAGCAGGGACGAAAAAAGATTCCGAAAGATACTCTCAATTGCAGAAAGTCAGGACAGGGACTCAATGCTCCCAAAATCTAAAATTGATGCGGCTTTCCTTTGCTCGGCTGAGCTGATAAGAAGAACAAAAAGCGAAATGAGCAGAAAGATAACCTGCACATCGGACGTCATTCCATATATATCCGAATATGCATCAAAAAAGCAGGAGCACTTTCTAACAGTCACGCTTAACGGCGCAAATGAAATCATAAAGACAAGAGTTGTCACAATAGGTCTTGCAAACCGTACCCAAATACATCCGAGAGAAATATTTTCAGACGCAATAACAGACAGGGCATGCTCAATAATAGCGGCCCACAACCATCCCTCAGGGTCTCTTGTTCCGAGCGATGAGGACATACTTATAACTGAAAAATTAAAAAATGCAGGGGAACTTATAGGCATAGAGCTGCTCGACCACATCATATTCGCAGAAACAGGGCATGCGAGCGTACTTGGCTGGATGTAGCATATGTACTGCCCCCCCATAAAGCCTCCTGAATCCGCATCAGGAGGCTTTTTATTCCAACTTCCTTACAAAATCGGCAGCCTGCCTTATATCCTCATAGCTGAAGACAAGGGGTTTACGGCAAATATGATAAAGAAAAGGAAATTAAGGATTAGGAAAGAAATCTCAAGTACGATAAAAATACAGCTCTTTCGGAGGGAAAAATGGGAAAAATTTATCTTGCCGGAGCCGTGAGGACGCCTGTCGGAAGCCTCATGGGCGGACTTGCAAAAGTTTCTGCGAGAAAATTGGGGGCGCTTGTCGCAGCAGAAGCCCTCAGAAGGGCGGGAATCAGCCCCGAAGACACGGATGAGGTCATTATGGGCTCTGTCCTTCAGGCTGGACTGGGACAGAACATAGCAAGGCAGGTTTCTCTTGATGCCGGAATTCCAGAATCAGTTCCGGCAGCAACAGTAAACATGGTATGCGGCTCAGGTCTTAGAAGCGTGGTTGACGCCGTAAGGCTTATTCAATGCGGAGATGCCGATGTTGTGGTCGCAGGCGGAACCGAATCAATGTCAGGCTCGCCATACCTGTTCCCTCAGGGAAGGGGCGGATGCAGAATGGGCGATTTTCCAATGATGGATTCAGCTGTCCATGACGGCCTTACATGCGCAATAGGCCATACGCACATGGGAATAACTGCCGAAAACATTGCCGAAAAATTCGGAATAACCAGACAGATGCAGGATGAATTTTCATTCAACAGCCAGATGAAGGCATGCAGGGCAATGGAAAACGGAAACTTTGAAAAAGAAATTATGCCTGTCGAAATCCCTCAGAAAAAGGGTTCTCCCGTAATATTCAGCAGGGACGAGCATCCAAGGCCGTCAACAACAATGGAAGGACTGGCCAAACTAAAGCCGGCATTTAAAGCGGGAGGAACAGTGACAGCAGGAAACGCTTCAGGCGTAAACGACGGGGCGGCAGCCGTCATAGTACTTTCGGAAAAAGCGGCGGAAAGGCTCTCGGTAAAGCCTATGGCATCCGTAACTGCATACGGATACGCAGGCGTTGACCCGTCAATAATGGGAACAGGGCCTATAGAGGCAGTAAAAAAAGTCCTCGACAAGACTGGAATGAAGACAGAGGATTTTGATCTGATAGAGGCAAACGAGGCATTCGCATCGCAGGCAATCTCGGTAGGAATGGAATTAGGCTGGTATGGGACCTCTTTGGAAGAAAAGGTCAACATAAGCGGCGGAGCAATAGCCTTAGGCCATCCTATTGGGGCATCAGGATGCAGAATTCTTACAACGCTCCTTTACGGACTTGAAAGGGAAAAGCTATCTAAAGGGCTTGCAACCCTATGCATAGGCGGCGGCATGGGCATAGCCATGGCTGTCGAAAGAGCTATCTGACAAAAGAAAGGCGGAAAAACATATGGCTGCGGAATTTTTTATTCCGGAAACATTGGAAGAGGCTGTCTCAATAAAAGAAAAGACCGCTAAATCTTTCTACTTAGGCGGAGGAACAATTCTTAACCTCTGGACCAAAAAGTCATCCAAAAACCTTATATCACTCCATAAGCTGCCGCTAAAAGGCATAAATAGGTCAAACGGATTCATAGAAATAGGATCAATGACAACAATGACGGAGATGACGCAAGATCCGATTCTTAAGGACAATATACCTCTTGCGGAGCTTCTTAAATCATGCTATGAAGTGTCCAAGAACACAAGAAACATGGCCACGGCAGGCGGCATATTCGGCTCAAGATACACAAGAAGCGACTTTCTGCCTTTGTTCCTCGTAATGGACTGTGACGTAATATCGTATACGTCCGGAGGAGAAAAAAGGGAGAGCGCGGAAAGCTATCTTGCAAATCCACCTTCAAAAACAGGCCTTATAACAAGAATAGCGATCAGGGAAAAGAATGAGCCGTTCTTCATAAAGACAGACAGATTCGCCCGCTCGTCAAATGACCTGCCAGTAATAAAAACGGCGGTATCCTTTATTCCCAAGGGCAACTCAATGAACGATATAAAGATAGCCTGCGGAGGTCTTTACGACAAGCCCGTAAGGCTGTATGAGCTTGAAGAGCTGCTTGAAGGCAGGGATTATTCCGATGGCTCAATCCCCGAGCTTATACGAAACAGGTTTGCAGAGATGGCACCCGGAAGATCCGACATAAGAGGCCCCGAGGACTTCAAAAAAGCTCTCGCCTCTTCAATGATTGAAGACATTATAGCAGGTTCGGGAAAGGAGCAGAAAGCCTGAACATGAAAATTAAAATAAAGCTTAACGGAAAAATCAGGACATTTGATGAAGATCCAATGACGTCCCTTTCGGAAGTGCTGAAAAAGCAGAGGCTTCTGTCAATAAGGACGGACTGTGACGGAAGCGGAATGTGCGGCGCCTGCAGCGTCATAATAAACGGCGTAAAAAAGCACTCGTGCATGGTCAGATTCGGACAGATATGCGACGGAGATGAAATTTTCACAGCCGAGGGCTTCGCAAAAGGCAGGGATCTCCATCCCATACAGAAGGCATTCCTTGACGCCGGAGTCGTACAGTGCGGACACTGCACCCCCGGAATGATGCTTGCCGTAAAAGAGCTTCTCGACAATATAGAAAATCCGACTCCCGAAGACATGATGGACTATCTGTCAGCCAATATGTGCAGATGCACCGGATACAAGCAGTATTTCGATGTTCTCAAAATGCTCAAGGATCAGCCGGCTGAAGACATGTCGTCCTTCAGAAAGGATCTCAGAATAGTCGGAAAAAGACAGATAAAGGTGGACGGGCCAAAGCTCGTAAAGGCAGAGCCTGCATATGTAGGCGATATGGTCACCTCGGACGCGCTTGTAATAAAAGTAAAGAAAAGCCCGCATCCGCATGCCTTCATAAAGAGCATAGACACCTCGGAGGCTGAAGCGCTTGAGGGCGTCGAGCTTGTCGTAACCTGTAAGAACGGACCGTCCAGACCTTACAATACGGCCGGACAGGGATTCCCCGAACCTTCCCCATACGACTTCAGACTGGTTGACAGAACAATGAGGTACATGGGAGACAGAGTCGCAATCGTTGCCGCAGTCGATGCGGAGACGGCGGAAAAGGCAATAGAACTCATAAAAGTAGAGTATGAACTTCTTCCAGCCATATTCAGCCCGTTTGACGCAAAGAAGCCCGGAGCAGTCCTTATTCAGGACAGGGACATATCGGCAGATCCTCTCCCAATAGGCCAAGATCCTAAGACAAACAGGGCAGCCCATAACCATGGCGGAATCGGAGACGTGGAAAAGGGCCTTGAGGAAGCTGACATAATAGTCGAGAGAGACTACGGCTCATCAAGGGTCCACTGTACTCCTATGGAAACCCACAGATGTTTCGGATATATCGAAAACGGAAGGCTGGTACTCAGGGCATCGACTCAGGTGCCATGGCATCTCAGAAGAATAATATCCAACATTCTCGGCATCAGGGAAAACCAAATCCACATAATCAAGGAAAGAGTCGGTGGCGGATACGGGGCAAAGCAGGATCTCGTAATGGAAGACATTGTGGCATGGGTAACATGGCATACAGGCATGCCCTCCTATTACGAAATGACAAGAGAAGAGGAATTCGTCAACTGCAGGGTCCGCCATAACATGTTCTTCAGAGTAAGGGCAGGCGCCAAGAAGGACGGAACGATAACAGCCCTTGACATAAAGGAAGTATCCGATACCGGCCCGTACGGAAACCACTGTCTTACAGTTCCAATGAACGCATGCTCGAAATCGCTGCCTCTCTTCAAGTGCCCCAACATGCACTATGACGTAAGCACATACTATACAAACAATATAATATCAGGCGCATATCAGGGCTACGGAGCTCCTCAGGGAAGCTACGCGCTTCAGATGGCCGTGGCTGAGCTTGCCAAAAAGCTCGGAATGGACCAGCTCGATCTGCTCAGAAAGAACATGGTTGAAAAAGGCTATCACCTTGAGATATTGAAATCTCTCGGCGAAGGTCAGGAGGGCATAGCTCAGGTAATCAGCTCATGCGGTCTAAAGGAATGCCTTGACAGGGGTGAAGAGCTGATAGGCTGGAACGAGCCTCTTATTTCAGACAGCCCGTATATAAAGAAGGGCAGAGGAGCTGCAATCATACAGCAGGGCTCGGGACTTCCGGGAATCGACTCGGCAAATGCGGAGCTCAGAATGTTCGGAGACGGAACCTTCCATATCCTTATGGGAGGAACGGATCTCGGGACAGGTCTTGACACCCTTGCGGTAAAGGTGTCCTCCGAAATGCTCTGCACTGATTTTGAAAATTTCTCCATTCTCTCCGCAGATACCGATCTTACGCCATTTGATGTCGGAGCATACGCATCGTCAGGAACATATTTCAGCGGAATGGCGGTGTACAGGGCAGCAGCAGACATGAAGGAAAAAGTACTTCAGACTGCGGCAGATTTAATGGGAGTAAGCAGGGATTCGGTAAAAATGGAATATCCCGGCAGAGTCGTAAGCGGAGACAAGAGCCTGACATACGCTGAAATAGCTGCAAAAACCCAGTGCGGAAACGGTATAGGACAGCTCATATCAAAAGGCAACTTCACGACAGAAGAGGCGCCAATACCTTACGGCGCGCACTTTGCAGAGGTCAGCGTAGACACAAGAAGCGGAGAAATAACCGTAGACAAGTATTACGCAATACAGGAATGCGGAACCCCAATCAATCCGGAGCTTGCCCTCGGACAGGTCTATGGAGGAGTCGTAAAGTCAATAGGACACTGCATATATGAAGAGATGAAGTTCGACAAGAACGGCAAATGCCTAAACCCGAACTTTGCCGACTATAAAGTCCCCATGATCAGGGATCTTCCCAAAAACTTCAAATGCGAGCTTATAGAAGTTGACGAGCATCTCGGGCCATACGGCGGAAAATCCGTATCGGAAATAAGCACAAACGGCGCTGCGGCATGTATCGGCATCGCAATATACAATGCCATAGGAATATGGATGCAGGAATGGCCGTTCACTCCTGAATACATATACAGGGCGCTTCAGGATAAGACAGACAAGCCGCACCTTTATGACTTTGTTACAGGAATGAAGAGCTGACAGATAAAAAAATAGTCCGGAAAACTCCGGACTATTTTTTTATTTAACTCCATTAAATATTTTAGCCATTTTCGGCCGGGAGGAAGCGAGCTTTAAAGGGCTTTTGCCATTCTTGGCCTTAGCATTTTTAGATGCCCCGCATTTAAGAAGTGCCTTTACGGCAGCCTCCCTGCCCTCCAATACCGCAAGATATAAAGGGGTTCTGCCCTCGCTGTCTCGGGCATCCTTTTCCGCACCAAGCTTTATAAGCATATATACGGCATCAGCCCTGCCGGCAGAAGCGGCAGTATGCAGAGGCGTAGTCCCGTTTCCGGAAGCCTGCTTAACGTCCGCTCCGGCTTTTGCAAGCATATATATAATATCCTTGCTTCCGCTGTATGCGGCGGCCTGCATTGGAGTACCTCCGGAATTGGCTCTCGCATTGACATCGGCACCTGCCCTTATAAGGGCCTGAGCCCCCATTGCGAAGCCGGCATAGCATGCCTTATGAAGAGGAGTATGCCCGTTATTAGCTACGGAATCAGGATCAGCTCCAAGCTCAAGCAGCAGATTAATAAGCCTTATATTCTTCTTGTCTGCGGCAATGTGATGCGGAGTCCAGCCGTATTCATTGCGTTCGTTCTTCAGGCCGTCGAAATCGTTTATAAGCCTTATAACCTCATTAGCGTCGCCTTTTGCTGCCGCATCATGGACAGGCCCGGCCAGAGCAGGCTGTGCAAAAGCGCAGCATGCCGCGGCAGCGATAAATAAAAGAAAAGACTTAATCATTACAGAGACTTCCCCATTGTTTTGTCAAAAAGATCCTCTATGTCCCTAAGCCT
>JAKSUM010000090.1 GCA_024409025.1 bacterium
CCCTGTAGAAGTCATTATCCAGAGCTGGGCATCCCCGTCTTCAGATTTTATGAAGGCGATTTTTTTGCCGTCCGGAGACCATTTTGCGCTGTACGCTCTTCCGTTCTCAGGAGTGAATGACGTTATTTCCTTAGTTTCTGTTGATACGCTGCATATGCTGCTCATTGCTTTATTCTCTTCAAGGTTTTTCTTTTCCATTGTAAAGAGAATTTTTTTGCCGTTTGGCGAAAGAACCGGCTCTTTTATCCATTTTACTTTCATGAAGTCATTGAAAGTATATAGGGAAGGCTGTGATGAGCCCTTGCTCTCTGCTGCCTCTGCAGGCGAGGGAGAAAGAAGCATGAATGCGGCAGCTGCTGCCGCCGCTATTGTCAATCCTGTCAGTAGCTTTTTCAATTTTTAACCTCCGTCAATGTTTTTGCTTATTGTATTCTATTAATAATTCGGCATAGCCTTTTAGGGTTTCTCTTCCTTTTTCTTTGAACCTGTATAAAAATTCCATTCCTTCAGGACTTTGTGAGAGTATTATCAGGGCATTTTTTATAAGTGATTCCGGATTTATCCATCCTGCTGACATCTGTCTGCCTTTGAATAGCTCTTTTAGTTCCGTGTTTTCAAGAAATATTATGTCAGGAAGATATACCTTGCCTGCTTCCTGCATTTCTTCCGGCTCTTCCTGCCGTGCTATTGCTTTTTTATTCTTTGGGCAGGCATCCTGACATGATGAACAGCCGTAAAATCTCTTGCCCCATATAGGCCAGAATTCCGGCGGCGTTTCCGTATTCTGCGACAGATGCTGGAGGCATCTTTCCCTTTTTATGGGAGAGTTATATTCTATTGCTTTTGACGGGCAGGCCTTTATGCACAGTCCGCACTCAAGGCATCTTCTGTCAAATTCAGGAGAAGGTTCATCTGGTTCTATATCAATATCTGTGATTATTTCTCCTATAATTACATTGGAGCCGTATTCCGGAGATGCTATTATATGGTTCATGCCGTATGAGCCGAGACCGGCCTTGCATGCCAGCGGTTTTTCTCTTATAGGTCCGTTTGATGATATATAGCAGGACGCTCCATATTCTGCCTTTAAAAATTTAGCCAGCTTTTCCTGTTTCTTTCTTAGCTCCTTATAATAGTTTCGTCTTGCAAATGGAGCTATAATTCCATAGAGGCCGTCTTCTATAGGGATATATGTTGAGCTGTAGTTTTGCAGCGATATTATTGCCGTTTTGGCTTTATGTGCTTTGAAGAATTCAGGTATTTCCCTTATGAACTCAATTGAGTCTGCTCTGGCAATGCCTGTTGCCGGTATTGCCAGCTCTTTTGCCTTTGCTTTTATAGTATTTTTTATCATTATGTTATGTTTTATATTTTGAATTGCTATTCCTGTTTTTGTGTTAATAAACCTGTCAAATGTTCATTTTATGTTAACAATTGTCAGATTGTTTTTATTATATTTTCGTGCTATTCTATATATATCAAAAATATAATATTCAAAAGCTTTCCGCATTGAGGACTTGGCTGGATTGCTTAGGAGGTATTTTGAATGAACGTTATCGGTTCTAATTTTTCCATTCCTCAGTACCCTACAATAAACTCAGTTTCTTCTGCCGCTTCAAAAGCAGATGCTCAGGAAGTTCTACCTTCTGACGGATTTACTCCTTCTGCTTCTGATGATTTTTCTATTGCAGATCCCAGATCTGCCGCAGCTTCTGAAATAAGAGGGCTCAAAGCAAAATCCGAGCCTGTTACCATTACTATCATAAGCACGAATGATATGCATGGCAAATTCGACAAGATGCCTAAGGTTGCCGGAGTAATCGATGATCTCAGAGCCAAGTTCCCTGGTGCTATAGTTGTAGATGGCGGAGATTCATCATATAATCCTCCTGCAAGCACAAAGCATGGATTCGAGCCTACAACACAGGTTCTCAATGCTATGGGTTATGATGTTATCGGACTTGGTAATCATGAATTCCAGAACGGCAAGCAGGTAACTGTTGATAAGTTTGTCAAGAAGGTAGATGCAGATGTTATCGCCGGAAACGTCCATGCTGACCATGTCGGAGGATATCTTGAGGGAGTACAGCCCTATGTGGTAAAGGAAGTAGGCGGAGTAAGAGTGGCATTCGTAAGCATGCTCGAGCCTAAGATGCATACAAAGCCTAATCCGCATGTAGGTCAGGATCTCGTTAAGGAACAGCCTATTGATGCTATGAAGAGACTTATGCCCGAGCTCAAGGAAAATGCTGACATAATAATCGGCGTAAACCATGAGGGTCTTAATGACGACAAGAGACTTGCTCAGGCTGTTGACGGCATAACCGCTATCCTTTCCTCTCATGACCACGCAATAACGGATTCTCCCATACAGGTAGGTTCATATCCTAACAGCACCTATATTGTTGAGAGCGGTTCTCATTGCAAGCTTGTCGGACTTACGCAGATTACAGTCGATCCCGATAGCAAGGAAGTAATAGATTTCAAGTTCCACAATTACCCTGTAGATTCTTATAACTGCAAGCCTAACGCAAAGGTTGCCCAGATTATTAAAGATTACGGTTCAATGAAATAGCTTATGCTTTTACAGGATCCCGCCTTTCCTGACGGGATCTTTTTTCTTAGTTTGAAAGGTTGTTGCTTATGAATGCCATAGGTCATAATTTTAGCAATGTCTCCATATATGCTTCAAGCCATGGTCCGTCCGGATGCGTTTCTGAGCAGCCTGAATTGCCGGGCGATTCGTTTGTCGGCTCTTATGATGACGGATCTGATGGTGTGGAAGCTAAAGATGGCAGAGCTGTATGTGATTTGAAGTCGAAATCCGAGCCTGTTACAATAACAGTAATTGCGACTAATGACATACATGGACAGTACGGCAAATTACCTAAGGTTTCAGGGATAATAAAGGATTTGAAGGCTAAATATCCTGATGCTGTTGTTGTAGATGGCGGGGATTCGTCATTTAATCCTCCTTCAAGTAATAAAGTCAGATTTGGCACTGCAGTAAAGCTTATGAGCGCCATGGATTATGATATAATGGCGCTGGGTAATCATGAATTTCAGTATGGAAAGACGGCTGCCGTCGAGGAATTTGTCAAAAAAGTAGATGCTCAGGTCATATGTGCTAATGTCCATAGTGATAAGGGGGGATATCTGAACGGAGTTCAGCCCTATGTTATTAAGGATATTAACGGGGTTAAGGCCGCTTTTGTCTCTGTTACCGAGCTTGAAAAGCATAAGCCCGGCAAAGATATTGAAAGGCCGATTGACTGTATGAACAGGCTTATGCCAGAGCTGCAGGAACAGGCTGACATTATTATAGGACTTAATCATCAGGGGCTGAGTGACGATGCTAAGCTTGCAAAAGCTGTTGACGGGATATCTCTTATAATATCGTCACATGATCATGAGGCGACTGAAGAGCCTATACAGATTGGAAGCTATCCGAACCATACTTATATTGTTGAAAGCGGCTCTCACTGTCAGATGGTGGGCCTTTCACAGATAACTGTGGATCCGGATACACATGAAATTCTTGATTTTAAATTTACTAATTATCCTGTCGAGACTTATCAGTGCTCTCCTGATCCGGTTATACAGAAGATGCTTAGCCGCCAATAAACAGAAATAAATATAAATCCCGCTGAAAATTATATTTTGACGGGATTTTATTTTTTTTTGGCGAAAATTTTAAAGCTGTGGATTTTTATTCCATTTGGAGTTTTTATGAGGAAAAGAAATAAGGGGCTATATAGGCCTTCATATTTGAAGATAAACGATTCAGACTTTGAAGCGGCTATTGCAAATGGAAAAAGAATGCTTTCTTCATGCCGTTTATGTCCGAGACAATGCTCTGTAGACAGGATTGGCGGTCATAAAGGCTTCTGCGGATGTTCTTCTAATGCTTCTGTCTCTTCATGGCTTCTTCATAAAGGGGAAGAGCCTGTTCTTATAGGCAGAAATGGAGCCGGAACTGTTTTTTTCGGAGGATGCACCTTATCATGCGTTTTTTGTCAGAATTGGCAGATAAGCTCTAAAAAGACATCCGGGGCTTTTTCTTCTGAAAAATCAGCGGAAGAGCTCGGAAGAATATTTCTGGATCTTCAGGATCATGGAGCTGCAAATATTGATCTTGTCACTCCTACTATGCATATACCATCAATTATAGAAGCTCTTTTTTGGGCAAAAAGAAACGGACTTTCACTGCCTGTTGCGTATAATACCAATTCATATATGTCCAGAGAGGCATTTGGACTGATTTCCCCATTTGTTGATATATGGCTTGCAGATCTTAAATATTATTCTGAGGCTAATGCTTTAAAATATTCTTCAGCTGCAAGATATAATGCCATTGCATTTGAGAGCATACGGGATATGTATGAAAAACGGCCTCTTCTCGTTACTGATAATGAAGGCAGGGCTTTAAAAGGCTGTATAGTCAGAATTTTGCTTTTGCCTGACGGTTCGGATGAGGCTGAGAAGAGCCTATTAAAGCTTGCTGAACACGGGATTCTGCCTTCCGTATCTATAATGGGTCAGTTTTCGCCTCTCTACAGGGCAGGAGAGTTCCCTGAGCTTTTGACTAAGACATCCGCTGAAAGGATTGATTATCTGGCGTCTCTTGCGGACAGCCTTGGCTTTGAAAATGTATGGTTTCAGTACGATGACGCATCTGAAATATTTTCTCCTGATTTTTCAAAAGATAACCCATTCGGACAGGCAAATCCGCCGCTATAATTCCATTAAGAAAGGATTTTTGATATAATGAAGATTGTTATTACAGGATTTGGAGGCTCTGGAAGGACATCTCTTTTTGCCGCCTGCACGGGCAAGGATATGGAGGAGGCTTCAAGACAGTCAATAGGAGTCGTTCAGGTTCCTGACGAGAGACTCAATAAGCTAAGCGCGATATTTAATCCTAAGAAAACGGTTTTTACAACTATTGATTTTGTCGATTCACTTCCTCTTGATTCCCATTCAAAATCAGACAAGACCTCTCTGTTTGAGACATTGAGAAATGGTGATGCCCTTGTCTGCGTTATATCCGCTTTTCAGCATGATTCTGACGGCGAGATTCTTGATGAATTGAACAGGCTTAGGCTTGATATACTTATAAACGATCTCGATATGGCCGTAAAGCGCAGCGAGCGACTTGAAAAGGAAATAAGAATATGTAAGGACAAAGGTGAAAAACAGAAGGAGCTGGCTCTCGTAAAGAGAATACAGCCTGTTCTTGAAAATGAGCAGTTCCTTTATTCCATGGACTTTGACAAGGATGAACTGATGATTCTCAGAAATTTCGGGCTTCTCTCAAGAAAGCCTTGCATATATGTCCTTAATTGCTCCGAAGAAATGGATGCGGAGAGAATTGCAGGACTTGAAGATGCGGTAAGAAGGCAGCTTGACGAGGTCTCGGATCCTTCTCCTGTTATTTCCCTGAATGCGTCAATCGAAGCTGAAATAGCAGCCATGGATTCTGCAGACAGAGAGGATTTCCTCAAGGAATACGGTATTTCCGAATGCGGAAGGGATAAATTGATTAAGGCTGTTTACAGAAGGATTGATTATATAACCTTCTTTACTGTTGGTGAGGACGAATGCAGATCATGGAAGATTCCGGCAGGATCTACTGCAGTGGATGCCGCAAGAGCGATACATTCGGATTTGGCGAGAGGCTTTATCAGGGCTGAAGTCGTATCAGCCGAAGATCTTCTTAGATTGGGAAGCCATAATGAGGCAAAAAAAGAAGGGGTTCTCAGACTTGAAGGCAAGACCTATCTTGTAAAAGATGGGGATACGCTTAATATTATGTTTAATATATAGTTTTAATATTTCAGTGTTGAAAGTCTCTAAAGATATATGTTATCTGATAAAATACTGCTTTAAGAGGCTTTCTTTAAACCATCTTTGACTGTTTGAATAACTCGGATAATTTATATAATAGGTAGGATTAGTATGGCTTTTGATTTTGAGTCAGTGCTTACGGATGTCTGTAAGATGCCTTTTGTCAAAGTTGACCGCTTGGATTATTTCAAAAAGGCATTCGGACAATCCGCATGCCTTTTTTTATTCGCGCGCGAGGTTT
>JAKSUM010000091.1 GCA_024409025.1 bacterium
CGTGATGAAAAAAATCAGGATGTCCTCCTTTTTATTGACAATATTTTCAGGTTTGTTCTTGCCGGCTCGGAAGTATCTGCCCTTCTCGGCAGAATGACTTCAGCTGTAGGTTATCAGCCGACTTTGGCTAGCGAGGTCGGACAGCTTGAAGAGCGAATCACTTCAACCAAGCGCGGTTCTATTACCGCTGTACAGGCTATTTATGTGCCTGCTGACGATATAACCGATCCTGCTGTTGCAACAACATTCTCGCATCTTGACGCAAGGACTGTTCTCAGCAGGGCTATCGTTGATCAGGGAATTTATCCTGCAGTGGATCCTCTTGCATCAACATCAAGGATTCTTGAGCCAAGATTTGTTGGTGATGAGCATTATGCCGTTGCCGTTAAGGTTCAGGAGATTCTCCAAAGATATAAGGAGCTTCAGGATATTATTGCAATTCTGGGAGTTGATGAGCTTTCTGAGGACGACAGGGTTATAGTAGGAAGGGCCAGAAGAATACAGAAATTCCTCTCGCAGCCGTTCTTCGTTGCTGAGCAATTCACTTCTATTCCCGGTAAGTATGTCAGCTTGAACGATACTGTCAAGGGATTTAAGGAGATGGTTGCCGGACATCTGGATCATCTTCCTGAGCAGGCTTTCTATATGACAGGCACGATAGAGGATGTTCTTGAGAATGCCCGTAAGATGGGAGCAATATAAGGAAGAAGGTCCGGTATGAAGAAGTTTTCCGTAAACATTGTTGCCAGAGATGAAAAAGTTTATGAGGGAGAGGCTGAATACCTTCTGCTTCCCGGATGGGAAGGGGCTCTTGGCATATATGCCTCTCATGCCCCCATGATTACTGTGATACATCCTGGTAAATGCATGCTTAGCAATGGAGATGAGGTAAAAAGCTGGGCAATGTCAGAAGGCTTTGCGTCGGTAGATGGCGATAAGGTCATAATAGCTGTGTCATTTGCATATACGAGGGACGAGATATGCTCTGAGGCCGCAAAGGAACAGCTTGAGAAAGCACGCAGGCTTGTTGAGGAGAAACAGCACTGTTCTGAGACTGATGTGGATTACATAATGATGCTTCAGGCAAAGGCAGTCCTTGACTTCATAGCAGAGCCGGAAAAAGAGTGATTATGCTTCCCTCAGATTTAATCTTGCTGTTTTAATGTTATTTTGGGATGCCACTCTTATCGGTTATTTTTGAGTGGCATCCTTTTTATTTTTTTTGACAAGCAATTTGATAGATCGGATAAAAGATATGAAAAATAATTTCAAGTTCAAAATTTTTTCTGAAAGGCTTGAGATCCTTATAAAAGAATACTCAGAGTCATTCATAGGATTCATGGATTTGAAGCCTGCATTATTTCTTGTTCCTTATTTTGGAGGAGGTCTTGGGAAAAAATATCGGACCTGCGGACTTTTCGGAATGTTCTCTGAATCATCCCGTATCGCTGATATACCGAGGCTGTTTTCCCAAATGGAAGGGACTGATCTTGAAAATGAATTTGATGTTGCAAGATTCTTTCTGCAATGGATCTTTTATCTGAATATTCCTAAGCGCTTCAGGGAGATATCGAGGCTTATCGCCAGAAACGGAGCATTCTTCGATATGGCTGAAAAGGCTTTCGTCTCAGGAAGTATTGCCAAGGCAGCCGAAATCTCGGGAATTACTGAAGAGGCATATAGGAAAAATGCTGAGGACTGCGCCGATTCCATTCTCTCGAAGTTTGTTTCCGGAGGATATGATTCTCTTGTACTTCTTCTTTCTGCATTTAGAGGAGGAGCCAAAGAAATATCTGTTGACGATATTGCCGTATTTTCGGATATAAAGACTGCCGGAATTTTTGCCTTTGGAATTGATCTTGCCGGATTCAGGAGTCCATATTACTGCTTTGATGAGCATAATATGCTGTTTAGGATTTTGTTTGATCCTTCAAAGGATTTGAATGGAGGAAAACCCTCTTCAATATCGTCGTCTGTGAAGATAATAAAAAAGCTGAAGCCTGTTATAAAGCCCGAGCATACAAAAAACGTTACTGGCAGGCCGGCATATTCTGATGTGGCTATAGCAGAGGTTGAAAAAGTCCTCAGGGAAGCTGGAGCAGGCATGGAGCTTAACGGCATTCTTGAAAAAGTATCGGTCAGTAAAAATCGTGCCAGAGCAGCCCTTGACAGCAGATTTGCTTTTTTTGCTGGCGGTCTTTATTGGCATAAGGATTCTGTAGATGGATTTGAGTCTTTTGCCTCCTCTGTTGAGGATTCTCTCGACAGTCTTTTTGAAAAGAACGGCGGAGTTGCTTCGGAGGCAGATCTTTTTAAAGAGATTAAGTCCAGAATTCCGGAATTTTTTATTGCAAATCCTCAGCTTGATTCTTCCTCTGATATCTATTCTGTTGCAAGAAAGATCTTTGAAAAGGATCTGTTCCATAACCGCCAGTTCATTTTCAGAGGCAAATTCGTATGGCGTGAAGAACCGTCATATCAGAAGAATATTATGGGGGTCTGCATGCAGTATGTCCGTTCTTGGGGCGGTTTTGCCACAAAAGCGGATATCTTGGAATGGCTTGACATGAATGGTTTTGCAAAAGGCTATTTCTCATCCTTTATACCGTTCCAGAATATAATTCTTCAGTATGATAAGGGATGCTTTGTGCTTTCAGAAAAGCTGTCAATAGATGATTCCTTTATTAATGCTATGAAGGTGTCTCTTGAAAGGCTGATGCAGGGAAAAGACTATATTCTCATGAGCAAGATAGGAAAGGATTTCTATGAATCCCTGCCCGTTCTTGGAAGCGGCCTGAAATGGAGCTGCTTTATTTTGGGAGATATAATTTCCGGATGGGATCTTGGATTCCAGGCTGTGCGCTCTTCCGAAAACAACTGTATTGCCATGCCTAAATGCGCAATAGTAAGAAATGGCAGCCGCTTCATAGATTTCAGCTGTATTATATATAATGAAATGAAGCAGGCGGGAGATCTTCCTGCAGAGATGGATATAGGCGAATTTAGAGATTATCTTATCGCCCGTGGTATGATAGCCAATGAGGCTAATAAGACAAATGTCTGCCGGACTATTGAGAGAAATCCGAATTTTTCTGTTTCATCTAAGATAATACGAATATCTGAATAGCAGCTTTTAAAATAAAAAAATCCGAAGCCTATTTTTTAGGCTTCGGATTTTTTTTAACGGACTGAGCTTGTCAGCATTTGTATATAATCTTCAAGCAGTATGTTGTTTACAGGCGATACATTTGCGAATGCCGCCCCATACTCCCATTTTATGCCTATATTTTTGGACCAGACTACAAATCCCTTCTGTATAAAATTTGCAGGGTGATAGTTTATATTTATATTGAGAAGCTTTTCCTCGTCAATTTTCTCGTCAGCCGAGAACCTTATTCCGGAGACGCTTATATCTATCAGGGATGCTTTTATGATATTCTCACCGGATATTATGTAGAGCGTATCGGTTGAGCTGTGTCGCTCCTGCTTTCTTTTGTTAGGCATAATCATCTATCCTTTCTGTTCATCAGAGCTGCTGTTCTTTGCCGATTTTCTGCTCTTTTTGCTCTTTTTTGCTTTTTTTGTCTTCTTTGGCTCTTTATTGTCTTTTTTATCCTTTTTTTCATCTGTCAGACTGGCTGGCATCTGTTTGAAGATTGCGTATCCGTATGCAGGAAGCTCTGCCTTTATGCCTTTTTTGTCTGCCTTTATGGAAGAGCCGTTAAGAAGATCCGAGTATTCTCCTTTAGGGGCTTTTATACGTATGTTGGCAGGAGAGTTTGAGTAGTTTATGGCTACTATGGACATGTCTTCTCCGTCTTTTCTTTCATATGCGTATATGTTGCTCTTGTCATCTGTAAGGAGCGTTATAAATTCTCCGGTCCTGAATTCCTTATTGGAGCTTCTTATTGCTATAAGCTTTTTACAGCATTCCAGGATGTCCCTGTTCTGTTTTGATTCATCCCATATCATAGGTCTGCGGCAGTCTGGATCCTTTCCGCCTGTCATTCCTATTTCGTCTCCGTAGTATATCATGGGAGCTCCGACATATGTCATCTGGAAGGCCAGTATTGCCTTATATTTGGCTATGTCTTCAGGTGATGCCGGACCTTTGTCATAGTCCTTTCTTTCCTTGTCCGAATCCTGACTGTCATGGTTCTTTATTGCCGACAGGATTCTTGCCGTATCATGACTGGAAAGGAGATTCTGCAGAGCGCAGTTGGTCTTGTGCGGAAGGACCGATCTTCTTTCGGCAAGCATTTTGTCAAATTGCGATACGGTAATCTTTCCGCCGGTAAAATACTGCATTACAGGCTCTCTGAATCCATAGTAGTTCATTGTCGCCGTGAAAGGCCCTTTGTCTCCAGCCCATTCAGCCGGATTTCCCCATATCTCACCGGATGTATAGCAGTCAGGCCTCTCGGATTTCATTTCCTTTGACCATTCCTGCCAGAATGTTGTGCTCCTTACTTCATTAGGAACATCAAGCCGCCATCCGTCAGCTCCTAATTTAAGCCAGCTTTTGGAAACGTCTATTATATATCCGCGCGCGTTTTCGCTGTCAAGATTAAGCTGGGGAAGGGTAGGGACTCCCCACCAGCAGGCATAATTTGCCCCATTTCCTTCCTTCTGTTCCCATAGCTTGACTACCGGATAGCTTTTTATGAAATACCAGTCCTTGTAATGTGAAGCTTCTCCCTTTGCGACAATGTCCTGAAATGCCCAGAATTCATATCCGGTATGGTTAAAGACGCCGTCAAGGATGAGCCTGATTTTATTTGAATGAAGATCATCTATTAGCTTCTTCATCATTTTACGGTCGCCGAATGCCGGATCTATGACAGCGTAGTCGGCTGTATTGTATTTATGGTTGGATGTTGCCTTAAAGACAGGATTTAGATATATTCCGCTTACTCCAAGCTCTTTGAACCATTCAATCCTGTCATCAATGCCTTTGAGATCTCCGCCGTATTTTGATTTCCAGTCGGGATTTTCGTCTGTCCATTTTGATACCTGACATTTTTCGAGCTTACCGTCACTTGTATAGGTCTCTATGAATTCCGGCTGGTTTGACGGATCGCCGTCGCAGAATCTTTCAGGAAATATCTGATACCATATTGTGTTTACATGCCAGCTGCTTTTCCATGATTCGTCTTCTGCAAAAGCCTGCTGGGGGGATGCTAATGAGGTCATTGCAATTACCGCCGCCGTGCATAGTATTTTATTAAAGCTCTTGTTCATCAAAGCCTCTCTTATTTGTTGGATGATCCGCATACGCAGATTCCGGTGTCCATTACCTTTGCTATATCAAGCGCTGATATGAGTCTGTTCAGAAGTTCATCGCCGGTATCCGCGCATTCGGGATAGGAGCCTACCGCGCAGACAGTTCTTACGGGATGTCCGCTTGGAGTGAGCATTCCGAGCGCTGCTGTTGCATATTGCATCCTCTGCGCAAGGACGACTGCCTTGTCTTTGGGAGTTTCAGGGGCTATAAGCAGTACCGAGGATTCATTCAGTCTTGTCGGTATATCTATGCCCTCTCTGTATTTTGTCCTGAGGACCTCGCCAAAATTCTCCATAATCCTGTCTCTCATATCATCTGAGACATCAGGATGGATTGAGAATATAACCATAGAGCATGTGAGCCTGTATCTATCGCATCTCTTTATTTCGTCCTTGACCTTCATTGAGAAATACGAATAGCTTGGAAGCTTTGTCTGAGGATCGTAGAAATTGAGCCTGTCAAACTGATTGTCCAGAGAGATCTGTCCATACGTCTTGTCGGCTTTATCAATCTGCGAGGCTATGTCATAGATGAAGTTCCACACCGTGAGCTCCGTAGCATAGCCAGCCAAGCTTCTTGCTGTCAGTTTATCTGCGATATTGTTTTTGTTCATTTGCTTTTGTTGGA
>JAKSUM010000092.1 GCA_024409025.1 bacterium
GAAAAATTGCGGCATCGCTTCCGTATAAGGTGACAGTCTCGGATGTTCCTCCGATGCCTTTCATAACATTTGACAGAGATCCTGAAGGCCTTTACAAGGAACGCAGGAAAAAATTCTACACGGGAGCCATAAGGAGAGGTCTCTTCATACAGCCCTATCATCACTGGTACATATGCCACAGGCACTCAGACGAGGATCTTGAAAGAGCTCTCAGAATAATAGATGAGGCATTCAGGGAGACCTTCTAAAAATATTAAGAGAACGGCTTTAAAAGCCGTTCTCTTTTTTTATATCAAAAAAACAAGATTACTGCGTTGTAAAGGAAACAAACGTCAATTATCTTACGCTAAAATCACGAGTGTCTTTAGGCGTATAATAAAAAAAGAGTCCGGATAAAATCCGGGCTCTTTTTATCAGTTTAAACTATCTTGCAGAAACCTTTACGAGCTCTACTGCGTTCGGCCACCAATCCCACATCTTATGGGTTTCGCCGTTCATCTCGAAGGAGCTGATGAAGTCTGCGCTGCTGCTGAGGGTTATGGAGGAGATTCCGAGTTCCTGAACAGTCTTTACTTCGCCGGCTTCTGCCTTACCGTTGCCATTGGCATCCTGCCATACGGAAAGTCCTGCGAGCTCGCTGCCGCTTACGATACCGTCATTGTTTGCATCATAGAGGGAGAGCTTCTCATATCCGGTTTCATATCCGCCGGCTGTTCCGAAGAGGCAGCTCATATCGACTGAACCGTCAGCCTTGGGAGCTACGAGGAGACCGTCCTGAGGTCCGACCCATTCCATTCCGATTTCGAAGCCGTCGCCATAGAAGTCAGCAGCTACGAGATTCGTCTGGACTGCCGCGTGACCGGGCATATGCTGGCCTTCAGAAGCCTGGAGAACACCGTCGCCCTTAAGGTCGAGAACGAGGGGGCTGACGAACTTGTTGGCTGATGCGCTGTAGATTGTGGTTACGTGCATTACGTTGGTGATGTCAACATCGGTAACCTTTACAATCTTGCCGTCTTCATACTTGTAAGAAGAGGTCTTGTTGAGGTTTACGCCGACGATTGTCTCGAACTGGTTGTTTGCAAGAGCCTTCTGGTTCTCTACCTTGGTCTCTCCGAAATCGAGGGGAACATACTCTTCGCCTACATATTCCTGAGGAACATATTCAGGATCAGCGGCAACTTTTTCAGCTTCTGCCTTATCCCAAGCAGCCTTGTTTTCAGCCTCTGCCTTTTCCCAAGCAGCCTTGTGGGCAGCTTCTTCCTTAGCCTGTCTTTCAGCCTCAGCCTTGCCGTCTTCGTGCATATCGGCAACAGCGCTTGAATCAACGGCACCGGCATTGCCACCGCTTGTAAGGCTTGCGCATCTTCCGGGGATGATGTTCTTTGCTACATAGGATACATCTTTCCAGTTTGCATCGGGAGTGCCATAGGTGCTGACTGCGAGAGTGGTTGAACCGGTCTCATTGGCAACTGAAGGAACCATACCGCTGTAAGGATTGCCGAGAGCATCTTTGAGCTTCTGGTATACTTCGTTGGTGTTGAGGAGATCATTTGAATAGACATACTTGATGTCCCAGCCGGCAGCTACGCCGGAACCTGTTGCGTGGTTGGCATATACGCTGGAAGTTCCGCCTGTGTAAGAGTTAGTGGTCGAAGTAACCGTGTTGGTAACCTTAGTCCTATTGACGGTTGCCGCATCGATTGAAGCTGCGAATGCGAGAGCGCATACACCGGCGAGAGCGAGACTAAGAAGTTTCTTCATAATTTTTTGCTCCTTTTCATTTTTTTATATTTTTTAACGGCTTTGCCGTTTTTCTTTCTGTCATTATTCTAACAATAGGATGTTAACAAAATATTAATTAATTTTTACGTTAACGTCTTTTTTGTTTTAAAAACAAAGACAGAAATTTCATAATTTTGATCTTTGTTACAAAAAACCTCATTTACCAAGCCATGAGGCGGGAAGATTCATTAAAAGCCATGGATTTATAGGGTATCCTCCGGCATATGCAGCCCAATGAAGATGCGGAGCAGTTGATACTCCCTTTTCTCCCATAAAGCCTATCACCTCGCCCTGACGTACATGCTGGCCTTCGGATACGGCCACGGAATCAAGATGAAGATATATCGTCCCGATGCCCCTTCCATGGCTTATTACGACAGTGCCACCATGAAGCAGAAGATCATTCTTTGCCATAAGGACGATTCCATTCTGAGGGGCTACAATCTTTTTTCCCGTATATCCGGCAATATCCACGCCTTTATGAAATTCGGGCTCGGGATCGTCATTATAGAATCTTTTAAGTCCGAAAAGAGTCGACACCCTGCCGTCAACAGGCCTTATAAAGCTTTTTTCCCATCTGATATTATCACTGCATTTCTTCAAAGCGTCAAGTATAGCATCATTATCAATATCAGACTGAGGATCGTCATATGAAGCAAGCTGAGATTCAGTAATCCTTAAATGCTGAGTCCCGTAAGCCTTCGGCTTTATATTGACAGACCTCTCAAAGGAAGACTTGGTTCCGCCGTCTGACACAGTAAAAACAATCCTGTGACTTCCCTCCGCAGCATCAAGAGGAAGAGATATCCCCCCCATCAAAACTCCGTTAATATTGGATAAAGAAAATATTCTGCCGTCAAGCTCGGCAAAAGCCTCTGCAGAGGCTGATGCTCCTTTTACCGAGGCAAATATAACGGATCCCTGAAAGAAATCCCCTCTGAGCTCCGAAGACAGCTGCGAGGCTGAAGAAATACCGCAGCAGGCAAAAACGGAAAACAACAAAAATAAAGAAAAAGACTTTATTATGTTCATAAAAATTACCCCCTCTGCTGTAACGCCATTGTCCTGTTACCACCGGAATTTTTGGCATTACCGAGAGCAGCTTCAACGGCTGATATAAGATTTTCCTTAGTCTGGGCATCATAAGGAAATGAGGCGACCCCTGCAGAGAGAGTCGCTGAGGCTCTGGACCTTCTCATCCTGCTCATATTGCGCTGTTCAAATGAAGTCCTGACTTTTTCAGCCACCATATAAGCATTCCTCTTGTCAAGCTCAGGAAGAATAACGGCAAACTGCCCTGCCTGTATTCTGGCAACGACATCGCCTTCCCTCACCTGTTCCCTAATCACCTCTGACACCTCTCTTAACACGTCCTCTGACCATGAGGCTCCGAACTCATCGCTTAATGCCGCAAAATTGTCTATATCGAAAAGGGCTATGGAAAGATTCCTCTTATATGCCCTTGAACGTGCGACCTCTTCCCCGAAGCGCTCATTAAAATATATCGCATTATAGAATCCGGTTATATCGTCAAACATTCCGCCAGAAACAGTCTTCTGGAAAAGCTGCGCATTCTGAAGAGGAACTGCGGCAAGAGATGCGTAAGTGGTGACAATAGCGGCATCTTCAGCCGAAAAAGCGGACTCTTCCTTCTTTCCAAGATAAAAAACTCCAAGAATCTCCTCTTCATACAGAATAGGCACGGCAAGAGCGCTCTTTTCATAGCTTAAAAGCCCCTGCACCTCTCTGCCGTCAACCGTAACGCTTCCAAAATCAGATTGAAGCGTCTGCTGCAGCTCGGCAGCCATGCCGACTATGCCAGCCCCCATCTTAACGCTGAAATTTCTGAAAAACTCAGAATACGGACTGTATACCATCTCGGCAAAAATTTCAGTCCTTTTATCAACCGTGTCCAGCATGAAGAGAATGCAGGTCTGGACAGGAACAAGCTTGATAAGATGCTCAACAACTGAGACATAGGCCTCATTAAGGTTAAGGCTTTTATTCAAATCGACGGCTATCCTTACCATGGACTCGGATCTTTTCAACTGGGAAGCCAGATCGGCATTATCAATCTGAATTTTTTTGAGCTTGCTGTCAAAAGTGCTTGTTATCTCATTTTCCTTATTTCTGAATTTTTCAGTGGCCGCGGCAGCCTGCTCCCTCTGTTCATGGTACTTGCGGATATTCTGATCCGCCTCCTCCTGCAGCCTGCTTGCAAGAACCTGGGCATCCTTCAATTCCTGTTCCTTGTTCATGAGGGCATTGGAAAGTCCCTGTATTGTCGATTTATCCTCATTGGATTTGCTGCTGATAACGCTGAATTCATCCTGCACCTTAAGCATGGACTTAAACTTGTCAGTATCAACAGCTATAGATGCTGAGAATGCGGCAATGATGGAGGGAATCATACACAAAAAGAACCCGATGTTCTGCTGCCAAACCCTCAAGGTTATATCCTTCAGCTCATAAGGCTTCGGATTTTCCTCCTGCAAAGCATTCATAATATTAGGATACTCGCCAATAAGGGACACCAGGAATATTATGCCCATAATGCATATAACGCTTAGGAACATCATCCTGCCAAGAAAACAGAGAGACACAAGCGCAGGCAGGACGAGGGCTGCAAAAACAAACGGAGTGCCGAGAAAAACAAGCGATGCAAGACCAACCGCAAGATCTGCAACAACAAGCAGCTTCATATTCAGCTTGTTTGAGGAAAAGCGGTGCATCCACAGCGCGGCAAGACAATGATATCCGACAAGAATAACCGCTATCACAATCTGCGGCATTCCCGAGCATGACCAATTTGCGGCACGGGGCGTATTCGGATCCCATGTAAGGATTAAGCCGGCCAATAGCGCAAAAAATCTGAAAATATGCAGAAAATTGCGAATTTGAGGCGATTTTTCAAAATTTTCTATATTACTGTCCATCAGAAAGACTCCATGATAAACTTTATGGGAGGAAAATCTTTCTCCAAAATAAAGCGATTTTCCTTTTGAAATATCAGCTCCGGGCTTTAGGGATGAACTTCAGCCCTTCAGATGATTTAAACATAACCGTACCTTCAGGACGCTCATGCTCTCCCGAAGAAAGCAGCGAACGGACATCATCAGCTCCAAGCATAAAGCCGTATTTTTTCAGAAAAGCTCCCTTTGCGAATGAGAATCTGCATCCTCTCTGCCATGATGAGCAGAAAAATGACTTGGAATTCTCAAGAATATCTCCGCGTCCGCAGGCAGGACATGCTCCCAATGCAGACTTATTATGCTCATGCGAGCCGAAATCGGCCTTCTTTCCGGCTTTTTCAGCCTCCTTAACAAGAAAGCGGACATATCTTCTTATGCTCTCCATAAACCTTCCTGAATCCATTGTCCCCTTATATATCGACGAAAGGGCTTTTTCCCATTTTCCCGTGGTTTCAGGAGACCTCATTTCCTGAGGCACTATTTCAATAAGCTTTATTCCCTTCTCAGTAGGCACAAGCGATTTTCCGCTTCTCTTCATATATCCGACGGAAATAAGCCTCTCTATTATTCCAGCCCTTGTCGCAGGAGTCCCAAGTCCCCCTTCCTTCAGTTGTTCCCTGAGAGCTTCATCATCAACAAATCTGCCGGCATGCTCCATCGCTGACAAAAGCGAGGCCTCAGTATACAGATCCGGAGGCTTTGTCTTTTTTGCAACGGTCCTGGCATCCATTATATTAAGGCAGTCCCCCACGGAAAGAGGAGGAAGAGCCTGCTCCTCTTCGTCTTTTTTCTTCTGCTTTTTTGCAGAGGATATCTTCAAATCATCATAAATTTCCGTCCATCCGGCCTGCCTTACAGTTTTGCCTTTTGACAGGAACCTTTCCCCTTCGCATTCAATAACGGCCCTCGTGAGGGTATATATGTTATAAGGCATAAATACGGATACGAAGCGCCGCGCGATAAGATCAAAGACATTCTTTTCATCATCAGTCCACCCGGACGGACTTATGGTGCCATTTACAGGTATTATTGCATGATGATCCGTGATTTTTGAATTATCTATGATTCTTTTCGATATCTTTATGCCGGCAGGCTC
>JAKSUM010000093.1 GCA_024409025.1 bacterium
ACGCAGGTCTTTCACCATCTTGTACGGATGGAGCACGTACGAGCGTATCTGGGAGCCCCACTCGATTTTCTTCTTCTGACCCTCGAGTTCGGCCTGCTTCTCCTGCCTCTTCTTGAGCTCGATGTCAAGAAATGTGGCGAATGCAGCGGAATTTGGGTTTCCAACGGCCAGATTGATCAGGCTATCGGAGACGTAAGAAATATGCCCGTCAGCGCTGAAATTTCTGCTGAAGTAAAGAGCGATGATATCGGCTCTACAGCAGTGGCAGGAAAGTGTCCTGACTGCAACCTTCCTCTTAAACAGTGGGATAATCTTCCGGCAAACATAAAGGATCTCTATATTGACTACTGCCCCGAATGCGGAGGGCTCTGGTTTGATAAGGGAGAATTCACATCATTCTTCAGAATCTTCAATGATTCTCCTTTTACGTCTGCTAAATAGAATTTCCTTAATATTCAGCTGATTCACAGAATTTGAATAATATAAAAAGGCTTTCCTGCAAATGCGGAAAGCCTTTTATGTTATTCAAAAATATTTTTATTTTTTCTCTGTGTCTTTTGATTCGGTTTTTGATTCTTCTTTATTGGAATCCTTTGAAGAGTCCGTATCTGCAAGCACGAGGGTTATCTTAGATTCGGATGTTCTTTTGAAGGTCTGATCCTTCATAGCCTGAGCTTCGCCATTTTCGTCCTTCTTGCTCTTCATTTTTATGGTCATGGCTGAGTTCTGCTTGGACACCTTTTCTGTTTTTACAATAATGCCTTCCTTTGTATCAAACAGTATGGTTCCTTCGATCGTGCCTGTCACTGTCGTTGTTATTGACGGGACTTCTTCCTGTCCTTCCTTCGGCTTAGGAGGATTTGTAACCGTCTTCTGAGTCGATTCGGTCTTCTCGGTTATCTTGGCTACTTTGCTGGTTTTGTATTTTTCATAGCCTGTAAACGTGTAGACTGTTTTTACGTTTACGCTCTGTACGGTGTCATATGGAGGAATTTTGTTGGAAGTCTCGGTGCTTTTTTCCCAAGTCTGTCCTACTGATATCTGATTGTCGTCGAAGGGGATGAGAGGAATGAATTCCGGAGCTGCCATAGCTGCTGCGTCTCCTGAGATTTCCGTGCCGTTAAGTTCAGTAAGGACGCCCTTGGCTGTTGACTTTATTGTGAGAACCTGATCGTTCAGATTGCTCATAGGCATTTCCTGAGTCTTACCGTCTTCGACCTTTGCTATTTTCGCGTTCTTGATTCTATAGTTTGTCTTTCTCTCGTTTTTGTCATTTACATCAAGAATATCTTCTGCGACATTGAAAGATATTGTCATTTCCTGGGCTTCTTTGCTGCCGGCATTTTCCATCTGCATCTTTGTTTCGGATGAAAAGTCGTATTCTCTTGAAGCTCCCTTTGATGCCTTGTATTCAAAATTAAGAGTCTGAGGCTCTGTGCAGCCGTAAAGAATAGCTGTTGAAAGCAGGGCTGCTCCTGCTATTAAAGTCTTGCTGAGTTTTATCACTTTTGGGATTCTCCTTGCCTTTTAGGCTTGCTTTATTCGCCTTTATTACATGGCTTTATGGTTAATTGTATTAAATTCTATTATTTTGTGTTTTTCCCTTTAAAATATTGCTAAGAGCAAATAAAAAGAGTCCGGAAATATTTTCCAGACTCTTAATGTCTGCTTTCTTATGCAAGCGTTCCCTTTTTGTTATAGGTTCTGATGCATCTTGTGCAAAGCTTTACTGTTTTCTTTTCGCCTGAATTGAGCGTAAGAGTGATTTTCTGGATGTTGGGGAGCCAGCGTCTTCTCGTTCTTCTGTTTGAATGGCTGACGTTGTTTCCGGTCATCGGTCCCTTTCCGCAGTTCTGACAAATTGCTGACATGGTGTTTCCTCCTGTGCGATCCGCATGCGCGGTTGTCATTTTATTTGTGTATCTAAAGCATTATAGCATAAGAGAATTTTTTCTGCAAGAGTTTTGAGAAGAAAAGAGTTAAATGTTTTTCCAGATTATTATCTTGTTTTCCGCAGCCGCAGCAAGATATGTTGATCTGCCGTAGTTTTTGACGGTTATTTTGTTTATTCTCTTATCGCTCTCGTATATTATCCTGTTTCTCTTATTTACAGGATCCCAGAGCCTTATCCTCTGGTCCTGAGATGTTGTTATTATATAGACCCTGTTTGGCGAATAAACGGCTTCATGGAAAGCTCCGGACTGTGGATCCGTCAGTTGCCCGACAGGCGTGAGATCCGGAAGCTTTCTCAATATGACGGTTCCGTCCGCATAGCATGCTGCCGCTATTTTATTTCCAGGTGATATTGATATGTCATTTATTGCGGCTTTATGCTCTGTAAATTTAGCCTGTATGTTTTCGCTGTCTATATGCCATGCATATATTATTCCGTTGCTGTGCCCTGTAAAAAGTGTCTGGCAGTCATTGCTGAGGCTCATTGCCGTGAGCTGGGTCTTTGAATATTTGAATGTTGACAGAGTGTCGTTGTAAAAGTTGTATTTTATTATTGTCCCGTCTTCAAAGCCTGCAAGGACTATCGGCTTCGCAGGATGGCATATTACTTTGACAAGCCTTCCTGCGTCTGCAGAAAACTGTCCTGCCGTTCTGAGATTCTGAGACTCTACGATGTCGCATGCCGATACATTGGAGTTATAGGCTATAATCTCTCCGCCGCCTGTGAAGCTTATTGTCGATATGCCCTTATATCCCGTATATATGTTTGATACTTCCTTATATGTGTTGAGATCCTTAAGCAGCAGACTGCCGGATGAATCGAGGAAGCATATTTCTTCTCTTACGGGATGGAATGTGACATTAGATATTCTGTATCTGTGATCCGTCTTTATATAAGGATCCGAGAATAGCGACGCATATTCGGACATCTCGTCTTCTTCAATGAATACCGACTGCTCTCTTGATGGCTCGCCTTCTCCGAAAGCATTACGCGGGGCTGATGAAAATGCGCCCTGAAGCTGTCTGTCCGCTTCTGAGTTGCCTGATTCGGGATTTTCGGGCTTGTTTTGAAGATTCTGCAGGTAGTCTTTGAGTGAAATCTGCTGTGCAAGCTGCTTTTGCTGAGCTTCCTGCTCTCTCTGTGTCCTGTTTGGAATTTCAATTGGGGCAGATGGCTGCTTTGACGGTCTTCTTTTTAGATCAATAGGCGCAAACTGCTGTCTGGGATGAAGCTCCACGACTCCTGGAATCTGCTGCTTCTGTGGCATATCCTTGAATGGGTTAGGGGATTCTGCCTGTTTCTGAGGCCTCTGCTGTATTTCAACAACTCCTGGAATTTGCTGCTTTTGTGGTATATCCTTTATGCTCTGGGAATTTTCCGTCTGTCTCTGCTGAGGTCTTTGCTGGATTTCAACCACAGAACCTGCAGTCTGCTCCTGCTTCTGTTGAACAGCTGTCTGCTGAATTGCAGATTGTTCAAAGGATATTCCTGCTGCCTGCTGCATCTGCGTGGGCATGTCTGCAAAATCTGATGATGCTGATTTTAGCTTTCTTACTGCAAGTTTAAGGGCTGTCAGCATCTCTCCGGCGTTTTGCCACCTTTTATGGTAATCGAGCTCCAGAGATTTAGTTATGATATAGTTTAAATCGTCAGGAAGATCCGGTATTACTTCCTTCAATGGCGCAAACTGAAACGGTATTTTGGGAGCTATTCCTGATATAAGCTCATGCATTGTCGCTCCAAGCGCATACAAATCCGAGCTTGGTATAGGATTTCCGGTATACTGCTCTGGCGGAGCATATCCTACAGTTCCCACTTCAGTCTTTGGATCTGTCGATTCAGGCGATATGGATCTTGCTATTCCAAAGTCCACGAGAAATGTCTTGGAATCTTCATTCCTGATCATAATGTTGCCGGGCTTTATATCCCTGTATATGATTGGAGGGGTCCTGTGATGGAGATAGTCTAATATGTCAAGGACATCCTGTGAAACGGAGAGCACCTGCTCCAAGGGAAGCTTTCTGTCTTTTCTCTGTTTTAGGAGATCATTGAGATCCACGCCTGGGACGTAATCCATAACGAGATAGAATCTCTCGTTTTCCTCAAAAAAGTCAATGACTCTCGGAAGATTTGGATGGTTTAAAGATGCAAGCAGGGTCGCTTCTCTTTCAAAGCGTTCATTGGCCTCCCTGCTTTCCTGCTCATTGTCGAAATTCTCAATCATTTCCTTGAGAGCCCATCTTTTTCGCAGACGCCTGTCCTGAACCTCATATATTGCGCCCATTCCGCCTCTTTTTATGGGTCTTATTATCTCGTATCTGTTCTGTACTATTACTGAATTTTTAAGAGGCTTTGGAGTCTGATGGGTTGGCTGCCTGTTCCTGTCTTGTCTTGGCGGAGGAACCGGCGGCATGCTCTGAGGTGCCGCATTTTGGGGCCTTTGCTGTGGCTGGACCTGCTGCCTTTGCGGCTGTACCTGCTGGACTGCTTTTTGAGGCCTTTGCTGTGGCTGGTTTTGCTGCTGTGCTTGTGCCGGAGGCTGCTGCCTCTGCTGTGGGGACTGCTTTTGCTCTGGCATAGGAGGCAGTGGCTGCCTTTGGTGAGCCGCAGCCGGATTCTGCTCTGATGTTGCGGATTTTACGGTTGCAAATGCGCTGTCTCCGAGCCTTTGCCTCATTCCAAGCAAAGAGCTTGTGTTTTTATAGTCAGATGCGCTCATTTCCGAACGGAATTTTGAAACAGGGGCCTGCTGAAGCCTCGGCGAATTCCCTGATGATTTCTTTGCATTTACAATTCCGGACAGATCTCCGCCACATAGGCTGCATTTGGCATTAGGAGTGTTCTGCGGGAAAAGTGCTCCGCATTTTGTGCATTTGATAAGAGGCATTTTATTTAAAGAATCCTTTGCATATTGGATAATCCGTTATTTCTTCTTTTATTTTTGTTTGTGATAATCCTGCAAGATAATTATTAAAAGATTACAAAATTTTATTATAAATTTTGGGAGAATTTTTCTGCTTCGGATTTTATCTCTGATGTCTTTTCCCTATAGGTCTTCATAAGATTGTCAAAATCTCTGCTGTCTTGATTTCGTGTAAATAATCCTGATATTCCTTTCAGGAATAACAGCATCTGGGATTGCATCGCTATTGCCGACTTTTTTAAGGTCTCCATGGACTTAGGGCATTCCGCATCCGTTATTTCCTGTAATATGGATTCTGCTTTTTTTATGGACTTTTCAATGTCTTTTGATATCTGTGATTTATTGACGCCAGCTGCTTTTATAAATGATATTTCAGCCTCAAGTGAGGCCTCTCGGGCTTTCTCTTCTATTTTTATTATAGTCTTTTTCCAGGCTATGAAGTCTTTTGATATGCCTTGGGCATCTTCTTCAATATCGTTTATATACAGCTTTATTGAATCTGACTGCCATTTTATAAACCTGTAGGCTTCTCTCGCCTGCTTTTCGTTTAAAGCCGAAAATTTTTTAAAATCGTCAGGATCTCCATGCTTTAGATATTCCGCAGATTCTTCAAGGCTCTTTGCCATTATTTCTCTGCCTTGACGGCTTCTTCTTTTTATCAGGTCAGGAATTTCAGAAACAGCAGGCTTCATATTCCTTATATCATTTGCTATATGAATTATCTCCTCTTGCGCCTCTTCTCCTTCAATGTAGCCCTGCATCCATTCTGATATGGTTTCTCTTGCTGAATTTGCCTTTTTTAAAACCTCTTCCGTCTCTTTTTCCATAAGAACGGATGTCCTGCCGGCTTTTCCTGTTTCCGCATATGCGCATAATGGCAGTCATATCGCTATTATTGCCGCAATAAGTATTTTAATTATTTTCCCCTCAAAAAAATAAAAGAGCCCGTCAATAGACCTG
>JAKSUM010000094.1 GCA_024409025.1 bacterium
TCTGCAGGCTTGCGCAAATACCAGAACATGATTCTTGTCCAGTAAGGCGTGTTTGAGGATGATTGGGGTATTCCTTCCTCGTCAGTCATTGATGCGTAGAAGAACCAGCGCGAGTCTTTATTTGTATCTTCGTTTGCGTAGCTGTAGAACAGATTTGATGCTGAAAATTCAAGTGTCTGCTGCAGCGTGGAGTATGCCTTGATGAATTTTCTGGTCTCGTCCTGCTTTGAACCCTGTGATGAGAGGATGTTGAAGAAATTCGATGACATATTGAATATCAGTATTGATATGAAGGACAGTATTGCTGTCGCAAGCAGGGTTTCAAGCAGAGAGAATCCGTTTTGGCTTATCTTGTTTGTTTTAGGGCTCATGCCTTACTCCGTAACCTGAAGCGTTGTCAGCACTATGTCATCATCTTCTGTATGGCCGCTCTTCAGTCTTTCGTCAGCTGAAACCCTTATTGTAATCTGATTTATTCCGGGAATTCCTTTTTTTGACTCTCTGGCCTCTTTGACTTCTATTTTATAGTAGAATTTCTGTCCGGAGAATTCTTCTTCACTTATTATCTGATGGTCGTTTTCGGGAACAGACATTTCTCCGGCTATATATTTGTCAAGTATTGAAGATGCCGCAATTGCTGCTTTCGAATTTTGGTTTACATGCTGACTGCTTTTAAGAAGCATTGACACGACTGCAAGCAGGGCAAATGCAACCATGTTTATAAGAAACAGGGATATCATCAGCTCATGTATGGTGAACCCTTTTCTCTTTGATGCTTTGTTTGTGTTTTTTATGACCATATTATTTATTTCAAAACAGACTAGTCGTTCAATCCTCGTCAGGGCTGTCATCCTCACCCATGGCTATCTTATATGAAAAATAAAAGCATGCCAGAGCCATTGCCATCCATAGGATTCCTATCGGGACGCTGAGAAAAGGCATTCCTATTGATGATGCTATTGCATGGGAATCGCTTCCCTGTACTGTCCTGAATATCAAATCGTCAGGTATGTCAAAGAGACTGTAGAGACATGAAACAGTGCCTATATATTTTAGAAGGAAGCTATTGAAGTCTTCTGAAAGCTTTGAGCCGGTAAAAAGCATTGCAAGTCCGAAGAGCAGGCAGAATGCAAGAGGAAATATATCTCTTACCCATAGTATCGTGACAATGAGCACCATTATTCCTATTGCTGTATTAAATGACTTGCCTTTTCCTGTCTTTATTGCCGCTATTAGGAAAAGACAGCCCCATAGCATGCTGCCAAGATATCCTGCACTGGCTGTAAATGCGCTTGCAAACCAATTTTTTGAGGACATGTATGTGCAGAGTCCTCCCTGCTGAGCATCTAATGTTATTGAGACTATTTTTCCGCCTGTTATCATTGCGGCAAGCCCATGACTTAATTCATGCAGAAATACTGTAAATATTTTTAAAGGATATATTATGTAGGAAAGCACGCCCAGCCCTTGACATATTCTGTCAAGAAGCGTTCCGTCCCATAGTATAAATGTCACTATTGCCATTGCTATTATTGTTGCAAGGCTTTTGTTTTTTTCGTTTTCTGACTGTTTCCTGCTTTGTTTTGATGATTTAGGCGATGGCCCTAGTAGGGCTTCAAGCTCCTTATCGTCCATATATGCTCCTTCTCTGCGGAATACGGCGGAAAGACGGTGCTTTCCGCCGCAAATTTTAGTTTTTACTCTGTTTTTACATATTTTCTGTAGATTTTCCCTGGTTCTCCTGTTGTTACGGCAAAGCCTTCTGAGAATATTTTTTTCATAAGCTCTTTGTCCGTTCCGTCAAAGTAGACTTTTGATTTTGCGTCTGTTCCTGATGCTCTCATGCATACGTCTCTTATTGGAGATTCCTTTGAGAACCAGAACTGCAGTCCGTCTGACCATATGCATACGTCTTCAAAATATGGAAGTATAGGGGAGAGTGCCGGGACTGTCTCTTCAAGCACGGACTTCATTTCGTCTTTTGTTATCGGCTTTCCTGATACGGAATATTTTCCTGTCTTGAAAGCATGAGCCATTCTTTTAAAGCAGCCGTTGAAAAGATCCCTTTGTCCGAGGCCCTGCTTTTTTGCTTCTGCAAGCTCTGCCGGATTGATTATTGCCTCATTGTAGTGGATTATGTCGCCCCTGTATTCCATTATGCTTTTGATTCCGCACTTGTCGAATATTTCCCTGAGATATTTATGGAGATAGATTTTTGAAGGATTGTTCTCCTTTATGCTCTCCAGATATCTGCGCGACTGAAGCGTTATTGCCGATACGCATGTCTCTCCGCTTGATTTTTCCCTCATGGCGATTACATATTCTCCAAGGACATTGTATATCGGATTTCTCGGGCCTCCTATTTTTCCTCCGCTTTCTTCACCGGCATGATGAAGCTTGACGTTCTTTCCAAGCGTGATTTCCTGACCGAGCTCGTTTTTGACTTTGAACGTGTCTCCGTCAGAATTTTTAAGAGCCTCTTCTACTTTTTTCTCTATTGCCGCTATTTCCTTAAATCCTACAGGGACAGTAAGTACCGGTATTGAATTAAATTCGGCCCATTCATCCCATGCAAGGGCTGATACGTACGTGTGTATGTCAAAATTTGAGTATTTGTCCCAAAGGCCGTCCTTCTTTGCCTGTACAAGATCGTTGTCTGCTATCATAAGGAAAAGCTGGTTTGGAGAGAACAGGGCAAGAAGCCTGCCGTCTTTCTGTACGTTGTAAAGTATTCCAAGCTCGTCCAGATCTTTTTTTGCATCCGCTGGAAGTAGCTGGCAGCCTACGAATCTGTCGGCGTCAGGATCTACATTGAATATCATTTGGCCGTCGGGAGAATCTGCCAGAAGCTTATCATATCCTGCTGTCTCAACTACTCTCGGAACGCTTGCGTCGACTGACATATGTGATACTTCGAGTTCTTCAGATCCTTTTTTCCTTGTTACGGCAAATCCGATGTTATGGAAGAACGGATCCTCCTCCTCTCTTATGAAGCCGCCTTCAAACGCCTTTATGATTCCGAGTTCCTTCAATATTGCTGAAAGGGTCTTGCATCCGCCTCCACCGAAGAAGTCGAGCTTCAGGCGGAGTCCATTGTCCGCAGCTTCTCTGATTGTTTCTATCGCTTTTTCCGAGGCTGGCCCCTGTCTCAGATAAGAACAGTAAAGCTTTGCATTGTCTTTGTAGTTGATTCGTCTCATCAGCTTCGGATCGTGCTTTGCCGAGAGCTTTATCTCATATCCGCCTTCCTCTATTTTTGCCAGTATTTTTTTCATATTGGCAACTATTTTGGCATATG
Organism: bacterium; assembly: GCA_024409025.1. Lineage (GTDB taxonomy): Bacteria > Vulcanimicrobiota > CADAWZ01 > CADAWZ01 > CADAWZ01 > JAKSUM01. The sequence goes on from JAKSUM010000094.1 coordinate 3,299, forward strand.
TGTCGGGAAGATACTGTGCTCCGTCAAATGCAAGGATTTTATCGCACTGCTTCTGGGGGGCTCCATGGCTGGACGTGAAGAAATCTCCGCCTGAGAGTCCGAGTATGAATATTAGGAATGACCACATGAATATGGAGGACGTGTCTGAGCAGTCGTCCTTTTCCGTCGTGAATACGTAAAGACCGTTTGATGCATATATTCTTGACATCAGCGATGCATATGACGGAGTGTTTGCTCTGACTTCTCCTCCTACTATTCTTACCGGATTATTGCGTACAAAATCTGTTATTTCTTCGAGCTTCATGCCGAAAAGGGACTCTATTGTTTCGGCATTTTCATTTCCTATCAGCTCTCTGATTTTAGAGGCTTCGGTTTTTTCAAGAGATGCCATTCTTTCTGGATGGATTTCCTTTACGAGCATGGCTATGGCTTCAGCCATAACGGCTATCATATACTGATTGATTCTGTAGCGGCAGTCCCAAGGGCATACTACATTCTGGTTTTCCCTGACGCCTCCTGTTGATACTTTTGCCTCTCTCTCAAATGCCTCTATCTGTGCTCTGAGATTAATTTTTTCAGCCAGCTCAGGGGTTATCATAAGAGATGACGGCTCGTCTGATTCAAGATCAAATGGGGGATTGTTTCTTATTTCAAAATTTTCCTTTTCCCATTCTGCAAGGCTCCTGTCCGTCTGATATATGTAATATTCCCTCATCTGGACGGGAGTCATTTCTTTTGTCACATTAAAGAGATGGGGCTGTGTCCTGTCAAAGTTGAGAAGTCTGCTTTCTGCCACTTTTTGCTCCTTTGTTATGTCGTTTTTTTTTGCTTAATTTCAATCTTTTTATTTCTTTTTATTGTTTTGCCTTTCCTGTCATTTATAATAAATAATATATAAATAGTGCTTTAAATAAAAAAAAGCAAATCCGTTTTAGGATTTGCTTTTCCTGTGATTTGTCTTAGAAGCCCTTCTGTCCCATCTGACCGAGCATCATATATGGATTGAAGTTATTCGAGGCCATCATCGGGGGAAGAGAGCCCTGCTTTGTTCCGTAGAAGATGAAGTTGCCGTCCGGATGGGAGGGCGCATTGTTCATTGCTTCTTTTGTTGTTGTGCGGACTGTTCCTGTTGCGGGATCTGCGAAGTATACTGTATCTCCCTCGATTTTTGTTATGGTTACTATGTGTCCGCGTCCTGAAGGTGAAAATTCAGGACCGTTAAGACCGACTATTGCGGGGATTCCCTCGTTGTTTACTTTCTGCTCGAGGAGCGCCCAGCAGTTTTTATTTACCGTTCCGCCGTCTTTCCATACGACATTGGCGCTTCTTGATTCTGTGTTGAGAGCTTCAAGAAGACCGAAGCCGTACTTTGAATTTATGTCCGAATCTATAAGCGATTTGCCTGTTACTGCATTTATGCACATTGCAACGGAAGTCTGTCCGCAGGAAATGCCGTTATTCTGGGCAAGGGGCTTTACCATGGATGCTGCTGACGATGCTGACGGGGCGGTATTCTGAAGGGAATTTGCGCCTGCCGCATTGCCTGTCTGATATTTAAGTACATCCTGGAAGTTTATAGGGGTTGAAGAGACGGAAGGCTGCGGGCAGCTCATATGCTGGGGAGCGCGGCAGCTGACCATTGTCTCGATCTGGCTTATCCTGCTCTGAATAGCCTGAATACGATCTATGCTCATAAGTTGCCTCCATATATCTTTATTCTTGGTATTATTTTACCCCAAAAAAATGCTCCTGTCTATATGTTTTTAAAATTTTACATTTTTTTTACATAAAAAAAGCTGCCTGATTTTTTATGCAGGCAGCCCGTTCTTTTTAAGGAGCTATTACCTTTACTTTTAATGTTCGTGTTCCCCACTGCATGCACTGGCTTCTTGTGGGCATCCATAAGTCGATGGTATTGCCCTTTATGCTTCCTCCTGTGTCAAGGGCTGTTCCCCATCCGTATCCGGGAACGTAAAGCTTCGAACCGTATGGAATTACTTTTGGATCTACAGCTATGATTCCTCTTCTTGTTGATACTCCTCTTGACGTCATGCCATTGACGCAGTATGCATGCGATTTTACTGTCATCTCCCTTGCTTTTGACAGATCTGCCGTCTCTGCATGATGGCTGAGACGGTATCTTTTCTGCCTGTTTTCAAGAAGATCCCTTTTGTATGTCGCTTGTTGTTGTCTGTCTGTCTGTCTGTTTTCCGATGTTACCGAACCCTGGATTGCGCCTTCGGACTCTTCGCAGATGGTCACTGACGCCGGTGTGTTTGCCGTGACTGCAGCGTTGCTCAATGCTGTCATGGCGACTGCAATAACGGCAGCTGTTATTAGCCGGTTCATAAGATTCCTTTCATAAGATAGATTTTTCGTATGCTTTTTCGAAAAATGATTTCGAAAATAATTTTGAACGTATATATTATTCTGTGTTGTTGCTGTTTTACCT
>JAKSUM010000095.1 GCA_024409025.1 bacterium
AATGCCTTTGCCATTGCCGATTCCTTTGAAAAGTTTTTCTGCTTCTTTGAGTCTATTGTTCTGGCCGTCTGATAGAGTAGGGTTCTTGCCGCTTCGACTTCCATAGCCATGTCCGCAAGCATGTGCTGTATGGCCTGGAATGAGGTTATCGGATTTCCGAACTGCTTTCTTTCCTTAGCGAATGCAAGAGCCTCGTCAAGCGCGCCTGCCGCTATTCCGAGAGCCTGGGCTGCTACTCCGGGGCGTGAATTGCAGAGGGTGTTCATTGCTACTATGAAGCCCATTCCTTCTCTTGCGAGAATCTGGCTCTTGTGTACCCTGCAGTTCTCAAATACAAGCTCGGTTGTGGATGAGGCTCTTATTCCCATCTTATCCTCTTTTCTTCCGAAGCTGAATCCTGGGGTGTCCTTCTCTACGAGAAATGCCGTTGTTCCTCTTGCGCCTTTTGATTTGTCTGTCACGGCTATGACTGTATAGAGGCCTGCTACCTCTCCGTTTGTTATCCAGGTTTTTGTTCCGTTAAGGATGAAATAATCTCCGTCCTTTTCAGCCTTTGTCTGTATGCTGCCGGCATCTGAGCCTGCATTGGCTTCGGTAAGTCCGAATGCGCACAGAAGCTCGCCTTTTGCTATTCTTGGGAGATATTTTTCCTTCTGCTCCTTGTTTCCGTAGAGTATGAGGGGGAATGTTCCGAGAGCTGTTGCTGCCATTGCGAGCGTTATTCCTCCGCAGACCTTGCTCATCTCTTCGACTGCGAGGCATAGTCCGAATACTCCGAGTCCGAGCCCGCCGTATTCCTCAGGAATGTATATTCCGCAGAGGTCGGCCTTGCCCATTGCCTTTACGATCTCCCAAGGGAATATGCCCTTGCGGTCGTACTCTTCCCTTACCGGTTTTATGAGTGTTTCAGCAAGTTCTCTTGCTGTTTCTACCGTCAGTTTTTCTTTTTCGCTGAGAAAATATTCCATTTTTTTGTCCTTAGCATTGTTTTTGTTTTGATTTTGATATCCTGCTTTTACAGGCACTGTTTCATAATAGGAAAGACTTAATTTCTTTGCATTTTGCCAATATTCCTTTAAACAGTCTCTTTTTGGCTTTTCTTGTTGCTGTATTTTTATCTTTGTATTTGATTAAAATAGAGGAGAAAGGCTTAGATTCTATAAAAGAAAATAACCATAACAAAAATGAAATTCGGCGGATTTTTATGATAGAAGCCAATAATGTGTCTTATTATTACCAGAAGGATTCTCCCGATGAGCATAAGGCTGTGTCAGGAGTGTCATTCAAAATAGAAAAGGGCGAGTTTGTCGTTATGCTCGGACATAACGGAAGCGGCAAGTCCACTCTTTCAAGGATGATGAATGCCTTGATTGCGCCCTCAGAGGGAACTATGCTTGTTGACGGTCTTGACGTGTCTGATGAAGAGGATATATATGAAGTCAGGCGCAAGGCTGGAATGGTCTTTCAGAACCCCGACAGCCAGATTGTGTGCGCGACTGTCGAGGAGGAGATTGCGTTCGGTCCGGGCAATCTGGGAATGCCAAGAGATGAGATAATCGGCAGGATTGATGAATCCCTAAAGCTTATGAATCTTGAAAAATACAGGACTGCGTCTCCGGGAAGACTCTCGGGAGGACAGAAGCAGAGGGTCGCGATAGCCTCGGTCCTTGCAATGAAGCCTGACTATATAATTCTTGACGAGCCGACATCAATGCTTGATCCTATTGGCAGGAACCAGATACTTGGGACTTTGAGAAGGCTTAACAGGGAGGAGGGCATAGCAATAATCCTTGTTACCCAAAGGATGAGGGAGGCTTTTGAGGGCGACAGGATTCTTGTCATGAAAAAGGGAGAGCTTGTATATGACGGAGAGCCGGGAAAGCTTTTTGCGGACAGAAAGCGGACTGCTGCCTATTCTTTAGGCATGCCCGAAATAGAGCTTATTTCTGAAAAGCTGAGAAAAAAAGGCGTAAATATGGGAGGCTTCTGCCCGTCTGTTGAGGAGGCAGCGGACAGGATTGCCGCTATTTACGGCAGAAAGCTGGGTAAATCCTTATGAGCATCATTGAAATAAATAACCTTTCCTATGTATATATGAAAGCGACTCCTTATGAGTCTCAGGCTTCAAAAAATGTCTCGCTTTCTGTTGAAAAGGGAGAGGTTCTTGCAATAATAGGACCTACCGGATGCGGGAAATCGACTCTCGTCAAGCATTTGAACGGGCTTATAAAGCCTGAACCGGGAACCGTTATTGTTGACGGCTCCGATATAGGAGAGAAAGGTGTGAGCCTTAAGGATCTGAGAAGAAGGGTTGGGCTTGTCTTCCAGTATCCCGAGTATCAGCTGTTTGAAGAGACTGTAGCTGGCGATATCGCTTTTGGTCCCGAAAAGTTCGGCTTTTCGGAGGATGAGGTTAAGTCTGCCGTTAGGGAGGCGATGGAGGAAATGGGGCTTGACGCGTCCATGTCAAAGAGAAGCCCGTTTTCTCTGAGCGGAGGAGAAATGAGAAGGGTTGCCATTGCCGGAGTCATAGCGTCCAGGCCGTCTGTCCTTGTACTTGACGAGCCTTCTGCCGGACTTGATCCCGTATCTGCTGAACGGCTTACCGATATGATAATAAATCTAAACAGAAAAAAAGGCGTGACTGTTGTCATAGTCTCCCATTCAATGGACGAGGTCATAAAGATCGCAGACAGGATTGCCCTGATGAATGAAGGCTCTATTATTGCTTCGGGAACTCCTGAGGATGTGTTTTCTTCTGAAGAGGTTTTTGATAAGATGAGGCTTTTTCTTCCACAGTCCTGCTCATTACTTGTCGCGCTTAAAGAGCGGGGGCTTCCTGTAAGGACGAATATATGCGATTCTGATGGGTGTGTTCAGGAGATTCTTGCAGTCCGTTCAGGCATAAAACATGCGGATAATGGCGCAGATAATGGAAAAGTGAAAAAATGAATTTTCTTAAAAATATAACAATAGGGCAGTATGCTTCCGGAGACTCTTTTCTTCACAGGATGGATCCGAGGTTTAAGCTGGTAATACTGCTGGTGATGGTAATCCAGTGCTTTCTTCTTGATAAATGGCTGCTTCTTATTGCGCCATTTATGTTTTTTGTGGTCGCGTCATTCCTTTCGGGCATATCGTTCCGATTTATAATGCGGGGGCTTAAGCCTGTAGTCCCATTTATTCTTATTGCATTTATATGCAACAGTCTTCTTACACCCGGACATCCTGTTCTTATGTGGAAGCCGCCGTTTGCTTTCTCTTTCAGCACGGATATTTCCGGACCTGTGCCTGAATTTGATTTCTTCATGATTGCGATGACGGCGGAGGGACTCGATTTTGGCTTTTTTATGTCAATGAGGCTCATAATAGTCGTTCTTGCCGCTTCTCTGTTTACTCTTACGACTTCGCCTACTGAGATAACTGATGCCATAGAATCCCTTCTAAGGTGGGGCAGGCCTATCGGACTGCCGGCTCATGAAATAGCCATGATGATGAGCATTGCGCTGAGATTTATACCCACTCTTACAGAGCATCTTGAGAGGATTGTCTGCGCCCAGATGTCAAGAGGCGCTGATTTTGAGGCGAAATCCATTATTGAAAAGGCAAAATGCTTTATTCCTGTGCTTATTCCGCTGTTTGTAAACGCATTCAAGACAGCTGAGGACCTTTCAATAGCCATGGAGGCAAGATGTTACCGCGGCGGCGACGGAAGGACAAAGCTTCGTGCCATGAAGGCATCATGGAGGGATTTCGCCTCATCCGCATTTGTCGCGGTATTTTGTGCGGCCCTGAATTATTTTCAGTTTTTTTCAAGGTCTATCTGATTAGCAGCATTCCGATTATTACGCTTATGAGCGTCACTGGCAATCCTGCCTTGAGATATGACAGCCAGTCGAGATTTATATGCTCTTTTGCCGCTTTTTCCGCTACGATTAGATTCGCGATGCTTCCCGTTATTGTAAGGTTTCCGGCACATGTCGAAAAATATGCCATGCCTGACCACCATACGGATGAATCTCCTGATTGGGGGATGAAATACTGCAGAAGCATGACAGCCGGCACATTGCTTACTATATTTGAAAGTATCACGGTGCCTGTCTGAAAAACGAAGTAATTGGACATGTCGCAGAATTGGCCGCATGATGAGACTATTATGTCTATAAGTCCGCTCTTTTTTGCTCCTGATGTTATTACGAACAGTCCTGCGAATAATGCGAGAAGATTGAAGTCTATATGCTTGTATATCTTTTCCGGATTTACCCTGCGTGTTATTAGCATAAGTGCGGCTGCAGACAGGGATACTACGGCCATGTCGAATCCGAGACAGAATAGGGCAATCGTTCCGGATGCTATTAAAGATGATTTTATTGCCATATGTCTGTCATATACGGCCTTTCCGCTTTTTCCCTTTAGCTGCGGAAGGCTGTTTTTATATTGCATTCTCAGTATTGCATAGCATGCCGCTATTGAGATTAGTACGGGCAGTGCCGCTGTTTTCATATATGAAAGGAAGGATATGCCTGAAAGGCTTCCGATCATTATGTTTTGCGGATTGCCCGATATTGAGCAGGCGCTTCCGAGATTCGCCCCAAGAGCTATTGCGAGAAGATGCGGAAGAGGAGGTATTTCCGCTTTTCTGCATATTGATATTACCACAGGCGTAAGCACTATGCAGACAATGTCGTTTATGCATACCGCCGACATTATTGAGCTTAGCAGAAGCACGGCAAGAAGAAAGACCTCCGATTTTTTTATCCTTGCCGAAATATGATGGCCTAAAAGATCGAAAATTCCGCTTATCTGCAACCCTGAGCTGATGATCATCATTGAAAGAAGGATTGCTATGGTGCGCCAATCCACGCATGACGCTGCTTCGTTAAAGCTCATAAGCCCTGAGCCTGCAACTGCCGCCCCTCCGATTATGGCTATGCCCGTCCTGTCTATCCTTATTACTTTCCCTTTTCCTGTTGTGAATATTGCGAGTGCCGCAAGAAGTATTATACCTGAAACCCAGACCATTGTCGTAACCTCTCTTCCGATTGGCTTTTTCTTTGTTTTTTTATTATTTCCCTTTTAAAAAACTATTGACAAAACCGTTTGAAAAAAGGATAATATAGGGAGCCGTGTAAAACGGCATATTTTGAATGGAGAATCCTTTTCGAACAATATCGCGGCGTCGCGGATTCATGCCCGGGTCCTGTTAAAGGTGAAGCATGAAAATGAAAGGACGCCCTTCTAACCCGGAAAGGAAGAAAAAAACATGGCAATCATTTCTATGAAGCAGCTCCTCGAAGCCGGAGTGCATTTTGGTCATCAGACAAGAAGATGGAATCCTAAGATGGCCCGCTACATCTTCACAGAGAGAAACGGAATATATATCATTGATCTCCAGAAGACGGTCGGCAAAGTAAAAGACGCTTACAACTTTATTCAGGAAGTCGTAAAGACCGGAAAGTCCATTCTCTTCGTCGGAACTAAGAAGCAGGCTCAGGAAGCCGTATGCGAAGATGCCAACAGATGCGGAATGTACTTCGTCAACCAGAGATGGCTCGGCGGAATGCTCACAAACTTCAAGACCATTGAGAAGAGAATCGCAAGACTCAAATCAATCGAGA
>JAKSUM010000096.1 GCA_024409025.1 bacterium
TTAATCGTTTCTCTAATTTCCTTAATTTTGCCGATTTATTGATATTTTTATAAGACATACAAAAATATATTTAAAGCCAAGGCCAGTGGCAACAGAAAGTATTTTGTTTATGAAAAGAACAAAAGGACGGCATAAGAAGCCGTCCTTTTATATTTAAAACGAATGCTCGAATCTGATGCCCACGCTCTCGGTCTTACCGATAATTGAATTGGATGCAACAAATTCAGACATCTTATTGTGGTCGATAAACAGAGGCCTGTCTGTATCCAAATGCTTTATAACAGATCTTACTGCCTCATAAGCGGCCTGTGTACCTATTCCGAATTTAAATTTTCTATAATCAAGAGCCTGGGCGGCGGCCATAAGCTCAATTCCTATTATGCCACATGCATTTTCAATTATCTGTCTTGTCTTCAGAACGGCATTCATGCCCATGCTGACAAAGTCCTCCTGATCCGCAGCAGCAGGAATCGACTGTATGAAGGAAGGAGTTGAAAGTATCTTCTGTTCCGTGACAAGCATTCCGGCAGTATACTGACTCAGCATAAGTCCGCTAAAGAGTCCGGGATTATCTGTCAGGAAAGGAGGCAGCTCTGCATTAAGGAAATGATTTTCAAGTCTGTTAAGCCTTCTTTCGGACAATGCGCAGATCATGCACAGGGCTGCACCAAGACAGTCAAGCGGAAGCGCAATAGGAGTCCCCTGAAAATTGGCACCAGTGAGAACCCTGTCCTCATCAGGAAGGAATATTGGATTGTCCATAACGCCATTAAGCTCAATTTCAAACTGTCTGGCCGTATATGAAAGCTGATCTCTTGCAGTCCCGATTATCTGAGGGGTAGCCCTCATTGAATATGCGTCCTGAACCTTTACAGGCATTTTACCGGTAACCAAATCAGAGCCTTCAATCATATGACGTATATTCTCAGCAGAGGCTATAGAGCCTGGAAAGCCTCTCAACTCATGAAGCTTTCTCTGATACGGAAGCATATTTGCAAGAAGTGCCTCAAGAGACATGGCTGCGGCAATCTCAGCCTGTGTCAAAAGCATCTCAATGTCATAAACGAATAATGCGCCTATTCCGGCAATAAAATTAGAGCCATTTATAAGGGCAAGCCCGTCACGGGCCTGAAGTCCGGGAATCGGAATGCCTGCGCGCTCCATAGCCTCTTTTCCGGGAAGCCTTTCCCCCCTATACCATGCCTCACCTTCCCCAAGAAGAAGAAGGGCGACCTGACTCATAGGGGCAAGATCCCCGCAGGCGCCGACAGAGCCCTTTTCGCATACAACGGGAGTCACGCCTCTGTTCAGCATCATTGCCATAGTCTCAGGCACTTCACTTCTGCATCCGGAATTTCCATGAAGATGCACATTTATCCTTGAGACCATTGCCGCCCTTACATAATCTACAGGCATAGGCCTGCCTATTCCCGCAGAATGATTAAATATAAGATAACGCTGAAAATCCTTGACCTGATGTTCGGACAAGGCAATTTCAGAAAATTCACCAATTCCGGTATTGACGCCATACATAATCTCGCCTTCGGCAATTTTGCTTTCAAGAAGGCTTCTGCATTTCTTTACCCTTCCAAGAGCCTCTGGCGACAATTCGATCTGTTCGCCGTTTCTGGCAATGCTGACAACATCTCTTATCCCAAGCGAAAATCCGTCCAGAACAACTGTCATAAAAAATGCCTCTTACCTTTTCTTCTTGCCTGCAATGTCAAACCTTGCGACAACTACAGTTATATTGTCATGAGTCCCGTTTTTATAAGCCTGCTTTATAAGCCTCTCGGTCATCTTTCTGGGATTGCCATGTTCGGAAGAGGCTATTCCGGCTATCTCCTGATCCGAAACGACATCCGTAAGGCCATCGGAGCAAAGTATAAGGCATGCCTGCTCATCAATTTCAAAGGAGGTCACGTCAGGCTGTATTGTTGAGCTGTCATATGGACCAAGAGCCTGGGTAAGCGCTCTGGCCTGATGGGCTCTTTCCGCTTCCTCTCTTGTCTTGAAGATTCCGCTCTTAAGAAGGTAGGTAGCATAATTATGATCTTCCGTAAGCCTGTAAATTTTGCCTCCCTTTACAAGATAGCACCTGCTGTCTCCTACATGCACGACATAACATCTGCCGTTATTATAAAGAGCAGCGACTCCCGTAGAACCCATGCGTCTGGCATCCTCAGGGATTCCCTCTTCAATGTTTATATTATAGACAACATCATTAGCCTGTTTAAGAGCCTGAGAAAGAAGCTCTTCAAAATCATCAAACAAAGCCGCTTCAGGAGAAAGAAAGAAACCCAGAAGAAGCCTTTTTAATTCCTGAATAGCAGAGGCGCTGGCGACCTCACCCTTCTGATGGCCTCCCATTCCGTCACAGAGCAGATAAAGACCAACTCTCTTGTCCCGCATTACTCCGTCTTCATCCATCATAACGTAGCTCATTTCATTTCTGAAAAAATTATCCTCGTTATTGTTTCTGACAGGTCCGACATTCGTAGCGCCATAAGATGTAACATTTATAACTTTTGACATTTTATTTCTCCTGAACTTTTAATAATCGAATGCTTCAACAACCCATATTCCTGACTGAGAGCCAGATCCTAAAATCGAGAAGACAATCTTTTCTCCGTAAGGAGCCAAGACAGTATCCCACCAGGCATTGCTTCCGCCTATTACAACTTCTTCCTGCGTATTATGCTGGTATATTCCCATGCCTTTTTCCTTGCGGTAAAATATCCATCTTCCGTCAGGGCTGAAAAAGGGCTTAAATGAGTGGCCGACAGGATATTCGCCGGCATTTACAATCAGCTTTCTTTTATTCGGGGGCACATCAACAATCTCTATGCCTCTGAATGTCTCATAAACGAGCTTTCTTCCAACAGGAGACCATTTTACATTCTTGTGATAAGCATTCTTATCCTTTGTCACCTGCATTATGGAAAGAGGGCTCAGCCTCATTACATATATATTGGAATACTCCGTAGTACCCTTCGAATATTCTCTTGATGAAGTAAAGGCAAGGGATTTGCCGTCAGGACTCCAGACGGGATTCCAGTCACCAAGGGCAGACAGTACTTTAAGGGCGGTACCGTCAGGATTAATTATCCCAATACCGTAATTTCCATTATTTCCCATAAAATAGAATGCTATCTTATCGCCCTTAGGAGACCATTCCGGAGCCATTCCGAATGTAAGCCTCTTGGTCTTCTGAACAGCAAAAGTAACACAGTAAAGCGCATATCCGCCGCCCTCGCTTACAGAGTAAGCGGCCTTTGTCAGATCCGGCGAGAATTTAAAAAATTTAACAGGCGAATGGATCGTATACACAAGCTCGGTCTTAAGCTTTCCCGGAAGGGTTTTTCCCTCTATGACTTTCCATATGTCCCTTATCCTGTAGATATAAGAAATATCATTTCTTACGACTCTGAAGGACAGATGCCTGCCGTCTTTAGACCAGGCAAAATCACATCCGGGAGTCGAAACCATGTGGGAGAATCCCCACCTTTTCCCGGCATATTTGTTTTCAGCCGCAAAAGCGCATGAAAAAGAAAATAAGAAAAGGAAAAGACAAATCAGAAGACGTTTCATAAAAAGCACACCTTGGAAAACATTTTTGAACCTCCCCCACCTGTAAAAGCGCGGGATTCTTGACAGGAGCAGTCCTTCTGTCCTTAATTTAAACGGGTTGTCCAAAAGCCCATTGAGCAGCTCTTCACAATCGAAGTTCTGCTTATTTCTATGGACTATATTGCAGAATCTGCGACATTCTCCAATCCATAGAGGCGGCGGTATTTTGCCGCATTAAAGATAAGGATAAGAGCAGTTCGCAGCTCCGATCCAGCCTGACTGGCAGAGCAAGGGGCTGCTCGCATGTTTTATCATTCAATAAAAAGGTATTTCCTCAAAGAATCAAGAACTTCCTACCATAATAAAAATTAATTTATTCAAGAAGGACAGGGTTATAAAAAAATGCTTGATCTTAAATTCATCCTGAAGAACATGGAAGATGTCAGGAAAAACTGCGAAAACAGAAACATAAAAGTAGATCTTGACGAGCTTGCCAGAATTGCGGGAGAGCGTTCGGCTCTTACTGAGGAAGTCGAAAATATAAGAATGCAGCAGAATCAGACCGCAAAAAAGATGAAGGGCAAACTTACCCCTGAAGAGAGACAGGAGCTTATAAAGGAAGGCTCAGAGCTCAAGGCAAAAGCAGCTGAAAAGGACGAAGTCCTCAAGAAGCTCAACGCTGATCTCAAAGAGCTGCAGTCTAAAATACCTAACATGACCCATCCGGAAGCCCCAGTAGGCAAAGGCGAAGAAAGCAATAGGGACGAATATTTTTTCATGGAGCCTACCAAGTTTGACTTCGAGCCCAAAGATCATGTGGAGCTTGGCAAGAGCCTTGGAATACTCGACTTTGACGGAGGAGCTAAAGTAACCGGCCAGAAATTCTACTTCCTCAAGGGAGACGGAGTCCTTTTGGAGCAGGCCCTCATAAATTTTGCCCTAAGAACGCTTATAGAAAAAGGATTCGTTCCACACATAACCCCTGATTTAGCAAAGAATTCCGTGCTCTTCGGAACAGGCTTCAATCCCAGAGGCAGCGAAGCCCAGATCTATTCAATCGAAAACAGCGACATGTCGCTAATAGCCACAGCAGAAATAACTCTCGCAGGACTGTACAGCGGAGAAATAATTCCTGAAAGAGATCTCCCGTTAAAGATTGCCGGATATTCACACTGCTTCAGAACAGAGGCCGGAGCATACGGAAAATCATCAAAAGGCCTGTACAGGGTACACCAGTTCAGCAAAGTAGAGATGTTCGCATACACAAAGCCTGAGCAGTCCGATGAAATGCTTCAGGAGCTCCTTGGCATAGAGAAGGAAATCTTCGCAAAGCTGAAAGTCCCATATAGGGTAATCGAATGCTGTACCGGCGACCTTGGCGGCCCTGCATACAGAAAATACGACATAGAAGCATGGATGCCCGGAAGAGAAGGCGGCTCATACGGCGAAGTTACAAGCACTTCAAACTGCACGGACTATCAGGCAAGAAGACTTAACATAAAATATAAAGACGACAAAACAAAAAAGACAGAACTCGTACATACTCTGAATGGAACTGCAATTGCCGTCAGCAGAGGAATAATAGCCGTTCTTGAAAATTATCAGCAGAAGGACGGAAGCGTAATAGTTCCGGAAGTTCTCAGACCTTATATGGGAAAAGACATAATAACGCCTGTAAAAAAATAAGCCGAAAGGAACAGATTCATGAAAGAGAAGAAGTCAAAGAAGACAAAAAAAGCTGAAGAAGCCCCGATAAAAGCCGAAATCAAAGAAGCAACTGAAGCGGCGGCCGAAATCGAAGAAGAGCTTCCCGATATCAATGACATAAATCTGCCTGACGAATCTGAAGAAAAGGCAAAAAAGGAACCTGCAAAAAAAACCTCCAGAAAGGCAAAAACGGAGAAAAAGAGCAAAAAAGAGCCCTATAAATCAAAAGAGAAGAGAGAGGCCGAACAAGAGGCCAAAAAGCTCGAAGAGGAAGCCAGAAGAAAAGCTGAAGAAGCCACAATAAAGGCTGAAGAAGAGGCCAAAAAGCTCGACGAGGAA
>JAKSUM010000097.1 GCA_024409025.1 bacterium
CATGGAAATAACCCGTCTTATCCGGAAAACGTACCTTGCGTAATAAACGACAGGGAGACATGTGAAATGTTCGTGTTTTCAAGCAGCTCTGTAATAGCAGAAAACATAGCAGATATGACGATAAAGGAGGAGGAGGAAGGAACTGGAATCATATTCCAGCTCACATCAATAAAGCTTGATGAGGCGAAAAAACAGATAGAAATAGGAAGGTCTGACATTTCCGAATCTAAATTTGCCGAAAAAGCCTCATGGACAATATATCCCAAAAACTGACAGGCCCTGTTTCTGTAAAATACGGAAAACGGCACATGGAACAAGGCTGCCTGCAAAGCCAATAAATTTTCAGTAAAGGCAACTCCGCATCGCGAAGCAGATATGGATTATGAAAAAGAGATACAAAGGAATAGCGCTGCTCTATGTTCTTTTTATAACGGCGCTTCTTACAATATATATGTCCGGATCAGTTCAGCAGCTGCTGCAGAGCGTTTTTATCACCAAAAAGTTTACAGGCAGCGAAAAGGCTTACTGGGCATCATTTGCAGGACAGGAATATATAAAGCATAAAATCTATGAAAATATTTCCTGGCCGTCAAATTCTCATCTCGGAACGGAGAAATATTGTGATTACTCGGTAAAATCCGAAGACACAGGGACAGGCATTAAGGTGCATGGAATTTCAGACGACAGAACATCTGAATTCTACATATTCTTTTCAAAAGAAAAACACTCTATGACAACTCCCGAAGGAGAAACCTGCACTTCAATAGTCCCATCCTCACTTCCTGACGGAATTACCTGCTGCTCATACAACACGCTGACAGCCGGAGCATCAGCCTCCGGAACTGAAAGAATACAGACATCATCAGAACCAAGCAGAATAGCGACAATAGCGGTCCCAGGAATATATATAGCCTCAGAAGGTATATCAGGAGCATACAGGTCAACAACGGAAAAGCTTATAATAACAGAAAACTCCAGTCTCTATAGTGGCGGAATATACTCCGGCGGCGATATAGCAATAAATCTAAAGGGTGATGCCGCAACAATGCAGCTGAGCAAATCCTCAACGGCAAAGCCTGACATATTCTGCAAGGGCACATTTTATGTCAACAGGGAAAGAAACGAGGACGAAGAGGAGCCATCGGCAAAAAAAACTTTTCCTGTAAGCCTTGAAGAGGGCACCATATATTACAAAGACAAGATAACAATAGACGACAGGGCTAATGGTGAAAATTACTCGTCAAACAAAATGTCAAGCAGGACGGCATTTAAAAGGAAATACGGACTGAACATTGACAGATACAGTTCCTCAAATTCATTTCCTGAGGCCTCATGGGAAGCAATATCAAGAAGCGCAGAAAAAAGCATCAAGAATGAAATCCCCAAAGGGACCTATGCCGCAATATTCTGCGAAAAAGAAAAAAAGCACCTGCTCTACTATATACCAGCAGACACATCGAATCCGGATGAGGATACGGCAAAGAAGGCAACTGAGGAAATTGCACAAAACATAAACAGCAGCCTTGCCCTTCAGGAGCTTGACCATTCGGCAACGGAAGATGAAATAGACAAGGCTGTAAAAGCCTCCTATGAAAAGAGCCAGAAAATAATTGAAGTCAAAGACAAGGACGAGAACAAAAAGGAACTCGGGGCATCTATCACAATAAACACAATTAAGAAGCAGGACAAGCAGCCGGCAAAAGACAATCCATCAGAGGATGTAATGACAGTATCCTACACGCCGGCAATACATATGGCGACAGATACAAAGGCGGCAGATGCAAGGGACGAAGAAGGCAGGCCGATACAAGGAATAAGCTTTATCTCACTTATCAATGACGGTGAAAGCCTTAACGGATTCAGGGAATCATCTAAGCCTTTTAATTTCGTATTCAATTCAAACGTAAAAGAAAATGAATCAGAGCACAGGGAAAAAAACGGAGACGAGGAGATAATAACGCTCACCAAAGAATTTACAAAAGATCCGGCCTCCCTATACTGCGACGGACCTGTAAGAATAAACGGAATGATAAAAGGGGAAGGCCAGCTGTTTGCCGGAAGCTCAGTATATTTTGAATCAGGAAGCGATCTTAACGTAATAAGCGAATCGGAGAAAAAAATATACGGCTCCTCAAATCAGATAGCAATATATGCAAAAGGATCTGTCAGAATGGGATTCCTTGAGTCAACAACAAACACCAAGCTGGTAAACTCAAAAATAAAAGACGCAATGGCAGGAAAGTCAGCCGGCAGTCAGCATAGGCTCAAACAGGACATACGTGACACCACTGTAAATTTCAGTCAGAGCGAGCTTGCCGAAATAGCAGGATCGAACATAAAAGGCTCAACCAAGCTCAGGGATTTTCTGAAAAATTACTGCGGATACAGTAATGACGAGTCTCAAAACCTTATAGGCAAAACAATCGAAAATAATATGTATGTCACATCACATACGGGAACAGGATATTTTCAAGGGCGTTACGGATGGTACTCCTACAATTATACATATTATATGTATCACATGCCAAACGATGCGTCTAAAATATCCGTAACACCGCAGGCCCCTTCATCGTTCTGTGGCATAATATACACATGCGGCGGTTTCTATGCAAACATGCAGGGAAATCCCATGACGATAAACGGAGCCATTGTTTCATACGGAGGTCTTCCAGGAGAATCACTTCCGGGAAGCGGAACAGGACTTTCAGAAGACTCTCTTATGGGCCTCTCTCCCGGAAGCATAAAAATCGACAACTGCACCTCATTTAATATAATATATGACTCGGACACAATGGACGCATTCCTGCAGAATGCAGAAACGGAATCAATGTCCAATCTGGTCACAGTATATTTTAACAAATTATGATCGGAAGCATAAAATTTAAAATATTATCAATTATTATAGCGGCCCTTGCCATATCAGTAATAACATTCCATCCAGCAGATTCTGCAGGCAGAAAATCATGCGAGTACTCAATAGAAAACGTATTCAGGCTAAGGGGCGGATTTCCAGAGACGGCGGAAGCAAAGGCGGAATCAACAGGACTCAAACTTGAGGATTTTCTAAAGCTCCAGAAGCGCTCCGCATCATCAATGCTGCCGGAAGAGCTGAAAAAAATAAACGAGATAAGGGAATCACAGATAAAGCCATCTCCAGAAGTGCTTATGCAGAAAGTAGTGCCATCGGGAGACATAGGCAGATACATATCAGGAGAAAAAAAAGTCAAGGGATTCCTTTCCGTATGCGCGGATACAGCCGGATACAGGACAGTAAATGACTTTTATTACGGCCTCAGGCTTGATTATCCCGGAAGCAAATATTTCCATGGGATGAAAAGCATAGGAATAATACGTTTCAAAGCAAAAAATGCATCAAAATGTATAATCCCGCGTTCAAGGGGATTCGGTGGAGACTTCTCAGATCCCTATCCATTTGGAGGGCACGGATTCACGACAGGTACAAACGGAAGGCTTGGAACTCCCGAATGGGTACTGCAAGAGCCGGCAGATCTTTATGACGGGGCGGCAATATTCGAGCTCTGGTCAGACGGAGAGGAAACATTAAGGGCAATATTCAGGAACGGAAAATTCGACAGGGTAACTGGAAACATACGATAGCGGGAGGAATGCCTCACATGATTTTCAAAAGCAATTGCAGAGGAATAAGCCTTGTAGAGGCACTGCTTTCGACTGCAATATTCTCATTTGTTTCAGTAATCCTTTTTACAATGACAAGCGACTTCTTCAAAAGCATGAGGCTTGCCGACAGCAGCCAGTCCATGAACCAGAAATTCATACAGGCTGATCAGTATCTGAACAGGGATTTAAGGATAACAGACTCAAGGTACATATATTCTTATACTACCGAACACTCAAATACAAAAAGCAGATGGATTATGTTTCCAATAGCGACTGACGACAATGGGAACTGTTCTTCGACATCGAACAGAATATGCTGGTCAAAAGTCGTCATATATTACCTCTCCTGTTCAAAATCATCCTGCAGCGAATGTTCAAGCTATATGTCACCGGATGAGACGCCATTTAAGAACTGTTGCGACAAGAATCTTATAAGGCTTGTATATAATTACGCCGGCTCAGACGACCCGAACATATTTTCAATATCCTGTTCTCTTTTTGCAAAGGACATAAGCTCATATCTGACAGCTTATAAGAGCTCAGCCCTTCCGGACGAAAAATCATATACGCTCCCAGATTATGGCGAAGAGACAAAATTCAAATACAGCTCGATGCGGATAGCGGCAAGAGAAATACTTGACTTAAAATTGGACAGAGCTCCCGATTCAGGAAATGAAGAAGGCTCGGATCCGGACAATCCGCCTGACATGTACGAAAGTTCCGGCACAGGAATAAAACTGGATATCTTCACAGCGCGTACAGAAGAAGCTGCAAAACAGATTGACCTGTCGTCAGCAGACTATACAGGCAAGGACAGAAAATACCTTGACTCGCTGACAATTCTCGTATATCCAAGAAACGGTAGGAATTAGTATGATAAAAAATTCTAAACGCGGAATATTTCTAATATATGTCCTGTTTGCCGTGGCTCTTATAACCGTTTTCATGTTCGGCTCGGTCGAAAAGCTCCAGCAGACAATATTTCTTGGGAAAAAGCTAAACGGAGAAAATAAGGCATTTTGGGCTTCAGAAGCGGGAATAGCCTATGCGGAATACAGGCTTAAGCAGAATATAGGATGGCCGTTTCTCAGGGAAAGCCCGACAGAAAGCGTGTCATTCGGAAGCTTTAAGGTAACTGAAACTAAGACAAACGGAGGCAACGGGCTTGTTGTTCATGGAATTACAGAGGACGAATCAGAGGAATTCTGCATATACTTTTCAAACAAGATAACCTCAAAAACAGAAAACGGAACAACTTTTTCATCAATTGTCCCCTCCTCTTTTCCATCCGAGACTAAAAATCTGTCCTACTGCTCATACTCGTCAATGACTAAAAATACAGTACAACAGCTGTTTTCATATGGCAATGAACAGAAAAAGTATTCAATGGAACTCGTTGAAATATCTTCAAACCCTAAAGTTCACAGATCCATAATAACAGCTCCTGGGGTATATGTTGCATCTGAAGGAAGAAGCGGAGTCTACAGGGCTATCACAGAAAAAATGATGATAGCAGACAGGGCAAATGTCGTAGGCGCCGGACTTTATGCCGGAGGAAATGTCAATATAAATCTTAAACGCTCAGATGCGGCATTCACAATATCACAGTCAAGCAATGCAAAACCAGAGCTTTACTGCAAAAAAGACATGATAATGCAAAGGAACGGCTCATCATCATCCGGAACCTACACTTTTCCCTGCAAAGCAGATAACGGAACAATATTTTACGGCAATAAATTTATTCTCAATGACAATGCATACGGAAAGAGTTACAGCTCTGAAATTTCCACAATGAAAAGGGATTACGGAGTAAACATAGACAGGTATTCCGATCAGGAATTTCCAAAGCTGTCATGGAACGAAGTAAAAAAGAAAGCGGACAAGCTCAATATAGCAAGCATATCATGCGGCACATATGCAGCCGTATGGAACATCGACGACAGCAGATTTGAGCTTTATTACTTTGACACAAAT
>JAKSUM010000098.1 GCA_024409025.1 bacterium
GATGATTGCATACAGGATAATAAATCATCGAGGCAATTCCCTTGGATGCAAGGAATTCCTTAAGCTCGTTTCTCTTTGCAGGAACGAGAATCGTGTACTGATGGAATACATGCTTTGCATTGGGGCTTTCAAAAGGAGCAGTGTAGCATGTGCCCTCAAGTCCTGCAGAATATCTGTGAGCAGCGGCTCTTCTGTTTTCATTCCATTCGTCAAGATGTCTGAGCTTTATTCTGAGAATAGCTGCCTGCATTGAGTCAAGCCTGCTGTTAAAACCATGAAGAGTGTGGTAATATCTCTCAAAGCTTCCATGGTTTCTAAGGCCTTTGACCTGATTATATATGTTCTCATCATTTGTGAGGACAAGGCCGCCGTCGCCGTAAGCGCCAAGATTCTTGCTGGGGAAGAAAGAGAAACAGCCGGCTGTGCATGAAGTGCCGACCAAAACACCTTCGGCATCACGTGCTCCCTGAGCCTGAGCACAGTCTTCAATCACCATAAGCTTGTGCTCTTCGGCAATTTTCTTTATTTCCTTCATATCCGCGGGATGACCATAGAGATGAACGGGAATTATAGCTTTAGTTTTGGGCGTTATTTTTCTTCTGACGTCATCAGGATCGATATCAAACGTTTTTCTGTCTATATCTGCAAAAACAGGAGTGGCTCCGGCTCTTACAACTATCTCAGAAGTTGCGACAAATGTGAAAGCAGGAACAATAACCTCATCGCCCTTGCCTATGCCTGCAGCTATGACAGCAAGCAGAAGAGCGTCTGTTCCAGATGCGACTCCTGCCGCATACTTTACGCCTGAATACTCAGCGACTTCCTTTTCAAAAGCGGTCACTTCAGGGCCATTGATAAACGCGCAGCTTTCCATTACGCTTATGACAGCGCTGTCAAATTCGTTTTTCAGCTTTTTGTACTGAACCTTGAGATCCACCATAGGTATGTTCATCATTTCACTCTATCCTTTCAAAAGCGTGACAGCTGTTTTAATAATGCTGCTTATAAATTATTGAAATTGAATAATTCTATACTCGTTTTTTGTTTTCCTGTAACAGAAATCAAAATGGATAATTTATTTATTTGCCTGAAACAAAGGATTTTAAACTTTTTATAAAGAAAATTAAAAGCTGATATAAAACTATAAATAATTATAATAAGGATAGAGCATCTTATGAGAAAATTTTTATCAGCAGCCCTTATACTTTTCTCAGTCATTCTTCTTGCATCATGCACATCAGATAATAAAGCATCAAAAAATGACAGGGAAATGACAAATATAGAAGTGTGCACAAAGGTAGGAGTAAGTCCTGAAGGCCTAAAGCTTCCGGAAGTCCCTGAAATAAGCTGGAAATTCTATGAAGGCGAAGAGGCTAAAGGCAAGACGACAGGCAAGCTTTCAATGAAAGTCCATTATAATGAGACCCGAAAGTATGTAGGAGACATACAGCTTCTTGATCTTAACAACCTTCCTGTAACGACAGAAGCAGTAAGCCTGAACGGGGCAGAAAACGAAGACGAAATACTGCCGATAGATCTTCATGTATCAAAAGACGTTGCCAAGAGAATCACAAAAGCAAAACTCGTGGTGACTCCAGTATTCAAATAAAAATATCCGAAAGGAATGGCGCATCGTCCGCTCTGGAACATGCGCTTTTTTTTACAATAAAAATGCCTGAAAACGGTTTTCCCGAATTAGTAAAAATCCCCGATTTATTTTCAATACCAAACATAAAGCCAGCCATAACATTAATAGTAATAACATTGACAGGATATATTCTGTTTATGATATATATAAAATGCAGGGCAGAGCCGAAACCTGGACATCTGACAGTCATAAACAGATTCGGAAAGATTATATGCTCCCAGTCATCGGCATTCATAATACCGGTATATGACTATGTGACATACATATCCCTTGTCCCGTTCTCCTTCCATATAAAATTTTCAGACATAATCAATTGCGAAGGGATAAAGCTCAGCATATCTGCTACAGTTACGGCAGATCTCGAAAAAACAGAGGGAACTGTACTTGCAATAGCTCAAGAGTTTCACTCTACCGAGCGAATACAGTATTACATAGAGGACAATCTCAAGGCAATGATGTCAATAGCCCTTTTAGAGCAGAAATTTAATGCATATGCTCTTGCATCAGACAATGACATTATAGCTTCAGCAGTAATAGACAACCTTCAGAAGGAAATGAATCAGAAGGGAATAATAATAAACTCAATCGTTATACAGGACATAAGAGACAGCTCAGGCATAATGTCAAGGCTTAAAACAAGGCTTATAAGACAATAGATATTATTGCAACCAGCAGATAAAAACAGAAGCCCGCATAATCAATGATGCAGGGCTTAATTTTTAGAAATACAGAGGTAATGAGACTAAAACAAATGCTCTACATATGCTCGACACCTATAGGTAATCTTGGGGATATAACGCCAAGAGCAATTGAAATACTGAAAACCGCAGACATGGTCGCATGCGAGACCGTAGGTCAGACAAGAAAGCTTCTTTCCGCTCTCGGCATCAGCGCAAAGCTTGTATCATACAGGGAAGGAAACAGAGACTCTTCAGGAAGAAAGCTCATAGATAATCTTAAAAACGGCATGAACATCGCCTTGGTCAGCGACGCCGGAGTTCCATGCATATCAGATCCGGGGTACAGGCTTGTAAATGACGCATATGAAAACTCAATACCGGTAGGAACGATCCCCGGCCCATCATCCGTAATGGCAGCCCTGTCAATATCAGGATTCTCAGCGGACTCATTCCTTTTTCTCGGATTTCTGCCACGAAAAAATGCAAAAAGAGAGGCATCATGGAAAGAAATTGCAGCGAGTCCACACACTTCCGTATTCTTTGAAGCCCCCCACAGGATAATAAGGACTATCGAGGAGCTGGAAAAACATATTAATGACAGAAGGATATGCATAGCAAGAGAGCTTACAAAAAAATTTGAAGAAATAATACGAGGCTATCCGGCTCATGTCATTAAGGAGCTTAGGGGAAAAAGCGCTATACAAGGAGAATTTGTAATCGCTATAGAAGGAAGAAGCGAGTCCGAACAGGAAGAGCCTGATGAAGAAGACATCGCAGAAGAAATAAAAAAACTTGAATCAGAGGGAATAAAAGCCGGTCAGACCGCTAAAATAATAGCGGAAAAATTTGGAATCGGCAAGAATAAGGCATATGAAATCATACTTTCGCTCAGGGAAAAAGACATATAGCTTCATAATGCTGCTGTTTATGCTCATAGCGTCAGCATCCGCTCCCGTGACAGCAGATGACAGCAAGTTTTATCCTATCGGAGGAAAAAACACAAAATACTGTTCCGGTCACGGTGAGAGCCTTCTCACAATAGCCGAGAAGAATCACATGGCGGCAGAGCACCTTATGTGGTCAAACGGGATTAAAAACATATATATATCTCCGGGAACAGAAATTACAATCCCGGGAAGAAGAATCGTCCCTAGACAGCCGGGACAGCAGACGCCGTACATAGTAGTAAACATTCCCGAATATATGGTATATCTTTTCGGAGACAGCGGCACTATAAATTATTATCCGGTAGCTGCTGGAGCTATTAAGACCCCTACGCCAATAGGAAAGACAAAAATTATCGAAAAGGTCAAGGATCCTACTTGGACTCCCCCAGAATGGGCAGGAGGAGGAGATCCAGTTCCTCCCGGAGCAGAAAACCCTCTAGGTGACAGATGGATCGGGCTGGAATGGCCAGGCTACGGAATACATTCAACCACAAATCCGTCATCAATAGGGCTTAGCGCATCCCACGGGTGCCTGAGAATGAGACCTGCAAACGCAAGAGCTTTTTTTGAGCTTGCAAAAGTAGGAATGCCTGTAAATGTAATATATGAGCCTGTACTCATAGGTCAGGATCCATCAACCAAAATAATATATATGTCAGTTTTTCCTGACACATACTCGAAAATAGGAGATTACTACTCACATACAATGAGCCGGCTCGCATACCTCGGCATAGAGGGAATAGCTGACACAGATGCAATAAAATCAGCAATATCCTCAAAAAGAGGAGTTCCCGTACCGATTCTGGGAACTGAGACAAGAATAACGATAAACGGGGCGGATGCAGACATGGAGCTGCCTCCTGTATCGCGAAAAGGTAAACTGTATGTAACAGACGTTTTCTTCAATCAGGTAGGGGTCAACACCGATTTTGACGGCGAAACAATGACATTTACAAAAGGAAGCAGAAAATGCGCTTACAGGGTGTTCCCTGATTTTTCATGGAACGGAGAATATCTGATTCCTTTAAGGGATGTCCTTGAAAAGCTCGCCATACAGACAGAGTTCAGTGACAGAGAAGTAAAAATAACATTTACCGACGAAGACTAGACGTAAACAAAGCCTAAGGAATAATTCCTTAGGCTTTTCTCTTTCTAACACTTTGTTCTGGAAGCTGCACAAGAATGGACAGAGGGTTTTTACGGCAGTCTGGATAAAAAAAGAGCCGCATTAAATGCTGTCTTTTCCATCACATATTCTGAAATACGCTATAAAGAGGAAGGAAGACACTCAGGACAATAAAGCCTATTATGCTTCCTACAAAAAGGATCATTATCGGCTCGATGACAGAGCTTATGGAATTAAAAAAATTATCCAAATCCGTCTCATACATATTAGCCAAGGCGGAAGTTATATCAGGTATAGATCCTGACTCCTCCCCTACTATAAACATGCCTGAAAATATGCTGTCATAGAGGAACTGATCTCTCTTAAAATAGTCCGAAATAAGCTCTCCGCTCTCAAGAGCATTTGCAGCCTCATTGCAGCTTTTTGCAAAAGCCATATTAGAACACGATGAGGCAGCAAGCCTGAATGCATTCGTAATGGGCACTCCGGCATCTATAAGAGTTGAAAGAGTGCTGCATATGCTTACATAATTAAGCTTTTTTACGACATCACGGATAATAGGAAGCCTCAGGCATATTTCATCCACAACATATCTGCCATGAGGCATGCTCACATATCTCACAACAAGATATACGGATATTCCAAGCAGAATAATAAACCACAAGCTTGAATAAGGATTATCGGCAATCGAAGTCAGAAACATTACAAGCTTTGTTGGAGGAGGTATGTCGGCGTCAAGTCCGCTAACAAACTCCATAATCCCAGGCATTATATACTTGAAGGTAATAAGTGTAAAAATAACGCAGACAATAAATGCAATAACAGGATATACAAGCGCTCCGACAACCTTCCTATTGATTTCAATCTGCTTAGAAATGGACTTTTCAAGGCTCTGAAGGATCTCAGGAAGCCTTCCGTTTTCCTCTCCAAACTTTATGGAGGCTATGTATATCTTATCAAAGAACCAAGGGTAAGCAGAAAAAGCTGCTGAAACCTTCTTTCCCTGAGAAATATTAAAAAGCAGCCCTCTTATAATGTCCTTCATCAAAGGCTTCCGAACCTGCTCCTGCATCATGGACAAAGATCGGGTAATTTCCAGACCTGAAAGAAGTGTTGATTTCAGCTCGCTTGTAAATATATAGAGATCGAACTT
>JAKSUM010000099.1 GCA_024409025.1 bacterium
CAAAAAAGGCTTTCGCCAAAGGCAAGAAAAAACAAAAAACACAGAAAATAGCAAAAAAAAACAGCAGGGAAATCCTGCTGTTTTTTTTGCCATTAAATCTACATGATAAAAAAGGCAGGCTATTACGCCTGCCTTTTTACGATATTCAGTTATTATCTGCCGCTGGGCATGGGAGCAAGGTAATGCTGCCTTTCGCCTGCATGGGTGTTGGCTTCAGTGAACGGGCCATGCTGTATCATATAGTCCTTGAGAGCTTCACGGATAATGATATTCTCGTCCTTCACGTTCTTGCCATGGGTGAGATCCGTATAACCGTTGCTGCCGCCGGCAAGGAAGTCTGCCGTCGCAACCTTATACGTCTTGTTAAGGTCGAGAGGCTCGCCGTTTACCATGATGTTGGAGCAGCGGTTGCCTTTTGACTTGCGGGGATCGATGTCCATCTTCATTCCGCTGACCTCAATCGTTCCCCTGCTTCTGCCGGCGCTCTCTTCCATAACGCCCTTAAGCTGCTTTCCGGTAAGCTCCATGGTTACGAGTCCGTTGTCGAAAGGAAGAACCTTGAATACGTCGCCATAAGTAATCGGACCGGCTTTAATCTCGTCTCTGATGCCGCCTGAATTCGTGAAAGCGACATCGGCTCCAACTGCATTTCTCATGGCGTCAGTAATGACGTCGCCCATAAGAGTCTCCGGGAATTTGCCTCTTCTTGTAAGGGTGATATCCGTCTTTCCGACAACTTCGCCCATTACCTTGTTGACTTCGACCATGATAGGCTCAAGAACCTGCTCTACTCCGGCATCCTTGCCGTAGTTCTTGTCATTGATGGGGTTCATCTTGCTCTCATAGGAAACAACCTTATCTGTCTTGGGATTGTACTGGAGATCAAGCTGTCCGAGGTTGAAGCCCTTTGAACCGGCCTGTACGATAAGCGTATCTCCGACAACCTTGGGAGGATTCATGACTGCATGGCTGTGGGCGCTGACTATAACGTCAACTCCGGAAACATGCTTTGCCATTTCAGCATCAGCCTCGGGACCATTGTGGGAAAGAACAACAACCATCTGGGCGCCCTGCTTTTCAAGCTCCGCCTTATACTTTGTTACGGTCTTGGCAGCGTCATTGAAGTGAATGCCTACGGTGTTTTCAGCTGAAGTATCATTAGCGGTCTTTTCAGAGCCTATTCCGATAACTCCGACCTTTACGCCGTTGATTTCCTTCATCATGTATGCTTCTGTTCCAGGAAGCATATTTCCCTTATCGTCAACAATATTGGCGCCAAGTACAGGGAAATTGGCAGTATCAAGCATATTTCCGAGAGCATTGAGGCCCCAGTCAAAATCATGATTGCCTACGACTGTCGCGTCGTATCCGAGCTGGTTGAGAACCTTCATAACGGTCTCACCCTTGTCCATGCCTCCAATATAGCTGCCCTGAGCCCAGTCTCCTCCGTCAAGGACTATGGAGCCCGTTTCAGCGCTCTTCTCTTTGATGGCTGTTGCAAGGTGGGTAAGTCCGCCCTTCATGTTTCCGGGATTCTTATTGTCCTCGGAAGGAAGGACTGCGCCATGGATATCGTTAGTGAAAAGGATTCTGATCGGGACAAGGCCTGCTCCGGAAGGTCCGGGAACCATGGATGCGGCTGCGGAGAACGCAGTTTCCATAGCTCTTTCAGCTGTCATCTCTCCAGGAGTCTTTGAAACTTCTGACACATCGGACGCTTCGACAGATGAAGACTGTCTGAGCATGGCTGAGCGGAGCTGCTTCATATCGTCAGAGGGCTTGGCTTCTGCCGAACGGGCGAATCCGTCATTAATCTGAGCCTGAGCTTCAGTTTCTGCCTTTTCCGCATGTACGGGCTGAGCGTTTACCGGCTGAGTATAGATGCTGGTCATAGACCCTATATTTCCGATATTCATTAAATGCCTCCAAATTGTGGTTTTGCAAATAAAACTAAATCGATAGATTTCCTATATTATAACATCAGACAAGAATTACGGCAATAAGAAAACGATCGGAAAATTGTAACAAAATTGCTAAATTTCCGACTGAAACAAAAAACAGCCTGCTTAAAAGCAGGCTTAATACTATTTTGACAATTCATGGGGAAGCAGAGGCCTGTACGCCACGGAATAATAATTTTTCTTCTGCCTTATGTAAACAGGCAGATCCGCAGTCATATAAGGAACCTGATATTTTATCGTCCTTACAACCTTTTTAGCCTGCTTTCCGGAAAGCTTTGATGAGGCAATTCCGGCCATGCCGGCATCACTTGTAAAATCCTCAAGATCAATATTGGTCTTCCATGAAATGATTCTGTGCAGGGAATCCTTGTCAGGAGCCGGAACGCTTTTTGCAAAGAACATTATGTCATCACATTCGTATTCCTCTGCCTCAGGATCGGAGAAATAGGCGACATAACGGTAAAATGCGGCAAGCTCGGAAGGAATGGTCTTCTGCTTCATGGCATAATCGATTCCCCTGACGGAAAATTTTCTCGTCTCGGTTCCGGAATTATAGGTTATATTGACACAAGGCATCCTCTTCATAGGGGTATCGTCATAAACGTCATTCCATTCATCCGACGAATCAAAAAATTTTCTTACTTCGGAAATCTTATCTTCCGAAAGCTTCGTATCCATAAGAAATATGAGCCCGTCCTCACCTACCGTGGAATAGATAAGGCGACCGTCCTTATAAAGGCAGAAGACAGGAACTCTTGACATATTGGATATATCCTTCCTTACTCCGCCTTCCGAATCAACAAAAACAATTATCTCCGATGACGGCGGCTGATAGGCGGCAAAAGCCGGACAGGCAAAAAAAGCGCATGCTAAAGCCAATATAAATGCGAAAAATATTTTTTTCATAAATTTCTCCCGCGGTTTATTTAAAAAAAATCCGATGCCGAAGCATCGGAATAATTTATACAGGAACTGATACGGAGGCAAGGATCTTGTCAGTGAATACCGATGCAGGATTGTTTCCCCTTCCCCCATAAGCCATTCTGATTCTGTGATCGAGAACAGGATGAGCCGCCTTCTTAACATCGTCAGGAGTAACGTAATTCCTTCCGTTCATGACGGCAAAAGCCCTTGCCGCCCTCTGAAGGGCTATTGAGGCTCTGGGGCTCGCCCCAAGAAAGACCGAGGAATCCTTTCTCGTAGATCTGACTATTTCAAGAATATAATTCTTTACAGAATCGCTGACAAAAACATTTTCAGTAAATTTCTGTATTGCCCTTAAATCAGGCAGAGGATCTGCAGGCATAAGAGACTCGCTTTTCTCGCCTTCCTTCTGATCCAGAATAAGAAATTCAGAATCAAGATCCGGATATCCGAGAGATGCTCTGACAAAAAATCTGTCAAGCTGTGCCTCAGGAAGCGGAAAAGTTCCGTCATATTCAATCGGATTCTGCGTGGCAATAATCATAAAAGGCCTTGGCAGCCTCATGGATACGCCGTCAGAGGTAACCTGCCGCTCCTCCATACATTCGAGAAGAGCCGACTGGGTTTTCGGATTAGCCCTATTTATCTCGTCTATAAGTACAATATTGTTATTGACAGGTCCCGGCCTGAAAACAAAATCCTCAATCTTCCTGTTGTATATATTTACGCCAAGAACGTCAGAAGGCAGAAGATCCGAGGTGCACTGTATCCTTCCGCATGAAAATCCCAAAGACGCTCCCAAAGCCTTTGCAAGAAGGGTCTTGCCGACTCCCGGAACATCCTCAAGAAGCATATGGCCTTCACAGAAAAGGGCACATACGGCGGTCATAACCGTATCATGCTTGCCAATAACCACCTTTTCTATATTAGCGGCAATCCTGTCAGACGCATCCTTGCAGTAAGCCGCATCAATTGAAATACTCTGATTCATCATTATTCACCGGAGCTGTAATAAATCTCCACATAAGGCTGGCTTCCTGGAACGCCATGCAAATCTATGTTAACAATCCTACCCTCATAGGACATTACAGGATAGTCCTTTCTGACAGGCGTGTGTCCGACAACAAATCCTTTTATCTTCATCATCCTGAGCATCTCGTCAATTTCAGCTGAAGTATGGGGTTTTGTCCTCTGTCCGGTGGAAAAATCAAATCCCCAGACCTTTCTCCCCCACAGGAATGCCTCTTTCAGCCTGTGCTTGACTCCGCACTGCATCTTTCCAGCATTCTGAATCGGAACCCAGAATTCTTTTTTGTCCGGAACGGAATGGGAATAAAGCCTTCCGTTTATTACGACTCCAAGCATCAGATGATCCTTAAGGAATTTTCCCATATCGCCATTAAGGGAATTTCTCCATGCATCAAGACCTCCGAAGCTGGCAACAGTTTCCTTTCCGCCCTGAACAAACCAGTTAAGGAAGCGCATAATAGCGTCCATTATCTTTCCGGAATCAGGATCATCCATATATTTCTGGGCAACGACGGCATAGCCGGTAGGATTATCAACGATCTCCCTTACGTCATCTTCCCCAATAATGTCAAAAATTGAAAGCGATTCGAACATCATGTCGTCATGATTGCCCATAAGCATATAGACTCTTGACGTGAAAGACTTATTCTTTTTTGAAAGCTTTTCAACAGTTTCAAAGAGGAACTTTATCAGCCACAGAACCTTGTAGCTGCCCATTTTCCATTCCCTCTGATCCCCTTCAAGAAGCTCGCCTCTCCAGTCAATATAGTCGCCTATAAAAACAAGATCGACATTATCGCTGAAAGGGTCCCAGACGAGGGTACCCGGTATAAGAATCTGCTGTTCTTCAAGTATCCTTAGGATGCGGTAATAATCGCCATGCAAATCGCCTATAGCTACGACTTTTCTGAGCTTTCCGCCTGTATTAAAAGACATAATTAATTTTCTCTGCTTTATTAGTATTTGAGCTTCCTGAAAACAGGAATGAAAGAAATTTCGTGAAAAATTTATTCTTATATATTTATGACAAATCAGGCGAAAAACCTTTTCTTTGGCATTTTTCAAAAAATTATTTTAAGAAAGATGCTTTTATCGAGATTTTAAATCATAATTCATGATATAATATAAGAAAAAAGGGAGGGATGCGCATATGCTGTACAAGGAAAATCCAAGATGGGCAGACATGGTCACTGCAATAGAAGAGACAGGATCGATACTTGAATACGCAAAGCTTAAGGCGTCAGAAGGAGCCGGCCATGGCTCATGCTTCATGGCAAGAAGGCAGACTAACGGCAGAGGAAGGCTGGGCAGGGTATGGCTTTCTCCCGAAGGCGGCCTGTACATTACAATAATCCTAAGGCCAGAAAAGCTGCAGAAGGGTCTGTCTCTGGCAATAGCACTGTGGATTTCAGAATTTCTTGAATCAGAGACCGGAAAACAGGCTGAAGTCATATGGCCGAATGACATATATTTTGAAGGCAAAAAAATATGCGGAATCCTTCTTGAAGGGGCATACGACGGGGACAAAGGATATATAGCCGCAGGAATCGGAATAAACCTTAATTCCGAAGTCAGCGATGAAGGAAGAAATCCTGAGGGTATAAATCCGGTATAAGTATTCGAGCTTACAGGCACA